>SLJS01000094.1 GCA_007135015.1 Alcanivorax sp.
AAGCAGTGCGGCTTGCGTAGCCTTCCCCCTCTCCCCAACCCCTCTCCCACGAGGGGAGAGGGGCTTTCACCGACACCTTAGCACCAGGGGAGGGGGGGCGGGCGCCCGGTTTCCTGAACGGGTCCGTCTCCTTTCGTTGATCGTGTCCGAAAGCGCACATACCCTGTTGCCCGCAGCCCGCAGCCCGCAGCCCGCAGCCCGCAGCCCGCAGCCCGCAGCCCGCAGCCCGCAGCCCGCAGCCCGCAGCCCTTACCGATTCACAGCCAGCGAGGCCACGAATACGGCCGCGGCGGTCACCACGATGGACGGACCCACCGGCGTATCCGCGAACCAGCTCAGCGTCAGCCCTCCACACACGGCCACCATGCCCAGCACACTGGCGAGGGCAGCCATCTGCTCCGGTGTCTGTGACAGGCGCCGGGCGCCGGCCGCCGGAATGATCAGCAGCGAGGTAATCAGCAATACGCCAACGGTGCGGATGGCCCCCGCGATCAGCAGTGCGAGCATCAGCATCAGCAGGATGCGAGTAGTAGTGACGGGCACGCCTTCCACCCGGGCCATGTCCTCGTCCACGGTGATGCTGAGCAGCTCCCGCCAGCGCAGTGTGAGCAGCGTCAGGATCACCAGGGCTCCGCCGGCCAGCCAGGCCACATCCGGCCAGCCCACGGCGAGCAGATCCCCGAACAGGAAGGCGAACAGATCCACCTGCACGCCGGGCAACAGGCTTACGGCGATCACACCGGCGGCCAGGGTGGTGTGGGAGACAATGCCGAGCAGGGTGTCCGTGGGCAGGGGAAACTGCCGCTGCAGCAATACCAGCAACAGTGCCAGTGCCATGGAAAAGGCCACCACCGAGGGATAGAGAGCCACGCCAGCGGCAATGCCGGCCGCCGCGCCCAGCAGAGCTCCATGGGCCAGGGTGTCGCCGAAAAACGCCATGCGCCGCCAGATCACGAAGGCACCCATGGGCCCGGCCACAAGCGCCACCGCCAGGCCTGCAAGCAGAGGCGGCAGCAGCAGTTCAATGGTGCTCATGGTGCTCCGCTCCGTCGCCGTGCAGATCATGGGCGTGATCGTGCTCGTGGGTATAGACCGCAAGCTGGCGCACCAGCTCGGAATGGCCGGGGAACAGATCATGGAAGGCCGGGTTGCGGCGCACCGCCTCCGGCGTGCCCGAGCAGCAGACATGGTGCTGCATGCAGATGACCTGGTCGGTGGCGGCCATCACCAGATGCAGGTCATGGGAGATCATCAGGATGGCGCAGCCGAGTTCGTCCCGGATGCCCGAAAGAAGCTGGTAGAGCTGGCTCTGGCCGGCCACATCCACTCCCTGGGCGGGCTCGTCGAGCACCAGCAGATCGGGTTTGCGCAACAGCGCGCGGGCCAGAAGCACACGTTGCATCTCCCCGCCGGAGAGCTTCTGCACCGGCCGCGGGGCAAGCTGGGCAATGCCGGTGCGTTCCAGCGCCTGCAGCCGCTGCGCCGGTTTTTCCGGCGCGCCCAGCCAGAGGAAGCGGTCCACCGTAAGCGGCAGGGTCCGGTCGAGGTGAATGCGCTGGGGCATGTAGCCCATGCGCAGTCCGGGCTTTCGCCACACTT
This sequence comes from Alcanivorax sp., assembly GCA_007135015.1. Classification (GTDB taxonomy): domain Bacteria; phylum Pseudomonadota; class Gammaproteobacteria; order Pseudomonadales; family Alcanivoracaceae; genus SLJS01. The sequence continues at coordinate 1,600 of SLJS01000094.1, forward strand.
CGCCAGCATCCAGAGGCTGGCTGCCGAGCACGGCGCGGGCCAGCGTAGTCTTGCCCGCGCCGTTGGGGCCCAGCAGGGTGACGATCTCGCCGGGGTGGATCTCCAGATCCACATGCTCCAGGGCACGGGTGTCGCCCAGGGTCACGCAGGCCCCCCGCACGGCTACCAGTGGTTCGCTAGCGTCCATGGTTGTTCCCTTCTGCCCGTCAGGGCGAAATGATATAACATATCACCCCCTTCTGGCTTGCCGGAGTGCCCATGCGTCTGCCTTGGTTGTTGCTGTCATTCGTGCTTTCGTGGTCGGTCGTGGCTCCGGCCGCGGGCTCGGCGCCCGCACGGGTGCTCGGGAGCGTGGAGCCGATCACCATGATGTTGCGTGAGGTGCTTGGCGAGCCGGTGCACGCGGCGACCCTGCTGGAGCCCGGGCAGAACCCCCACAATGTTTCCTTCACTCCGGGGCAGGCACGACGGGCGCATGAGGCGGATCTGGTCGTCTGGACCGGCGGTGAGGCCGAGCCCCAGGTGGCCGGCCTGCTGGGCCGTCGCAAGGGGCCGGAGCTGGCCTTGCTGGACCAGCCGGGGGTCTATGTCCGCAAGGGCGGCGATCACCACCATCACGGCCATCACCACGACAGGCCGGTGGATCCTCATCTCTGGCTGTATCCGGACAATATGCGCAGGCTGGCCCGGGGGCTGGAGCCCTTTCACGAGGAACTCGGAATGGAAGAGCAGGAGCTTGCCCGGCGGGTGGATGAATTCGTCAGCCGGCTGGAGGCCCTGGAGGAGCGGCTCGGCGAGGAACTGGCGCCGGTGGCCGACCGGCCCTATCTGAGCTATCACGATCCTTGGGCCTATCTCGCCGCCTCGCTGGGGATACAGCGCCCTGCCGTGGTCAGTCACAATCTGGACGTGGAACCAGGCACCCGGGAGTTTGCCCGGCTGGCCAGAGAGGTTCGGGACCAGGGGATAGAGTGCGTGCTGGTGGAGCCGGAAGGCCGCAGGGCCCTGTTACGGCGGTTGTGTGCCGAGTGCCGGGTGGTGGCGGTGGATCCGCTGGGTCGTGATCGCGACGGCGAGACCTATTCCAGCTTCCTGGAAGGCATTGCCGAGCGGTTTGCCGCCTGCCTGGGAGCGGAGTAATCACCAGCATCCGGGCTGCCCCGTGCCAGCGGCGGGGAAGTCAGGGGGTGTCAGAGGTAATCGGGAGGCGCTTGCGGTCTGCGTTGGAAATCGTCGGAGAAGTTCTCGAAAAACCGTTCCAGCAGTCTGGGCACCGTGCTCCCGGGGAATGGATCCTGGGGCTCCTGCTCCTGTTCACCCTGAATGCCCTGCCTGTACTGCTCTGCCAGCAGCATCCTCGCTAATTCCCGTTCCGAATGCTTCTCGCGTTCCTCCCGGGTGCGGGCATCGGCGCCGTGCCGGCTTTCCGGGTCGTCCAGGAGGGCGGGGCTTTCCAGAAAGAGGGCCTCCATTTCGGAGGCATCCATGGAGGTGCCGCCGGCAAATCGTTCGGCCATGCTCTGTTCCTCGTCCGCCACGGGCGGCGGCGCGGTGTCGGGCAGTTCCTCCGCCACCGCGAGGACAGGCAACAATGCAAGCAGGATCAGTCCACGCATGGGGCCAGTATAGCGCGGGAATACGGTTTGGTCGAAAAACGACCGACTATCGGTTTCCGGGCAGGCTCCAGCGGTAACCGGCGGGGCAAATCCTCCCGCCGTACCGCCACGCCTGCCCGCGGGCTTCGCAAAGGGCTTGAGCGGCCATTGTCGTATGTCCGGAAATGCGTATGCTGGAGCCCCTTTCCTCCAGGCAGTCGGGGTGCTGATGGGGCAGGATGCGCAGGCATCGCCACGTCTTGCGATGGCGTGCTGGGATTATTCCTGGCTGACACGTCGCGAGGGTCGCCACAGTGAATATCGCAATCTCGATCGAGTGTTCGAGGAACTGGCCGCGCGTGGCTACAACTGCCTGCGCCTGGACCCCTGCCCGCATCTGGTCGCCGCCGGGCCCAACGGCATGGTTGCCGAGCGCTTTGAAGTGCTCCCCGAGGGCCGGGACCTGCGCCGGGGTGTGCGCGGGCCGGTACAGACCTATCCCCGGCGAGTGCTCGCCGACCTGTTGCGCAAGGCCCGCCAGTACGACATACGGCTCTGGCTGGCCAGCTGGTATGTGCCCGACACCCAGGCCCGGCGCTCCTTTGTGCGCAGCCCGGGTGACTTTATCCGTGTCTGGGCCGAGACCCTCGCATTCATTCGCGACGAGGGCTTCGCCGGGCAGATCGAGGCGGTGGATTTCTGCCATGAATTTCCCATGGCGCCCTGGGCGCACGGTGCCTGGCGCCGGATATTCGGCACCCATCCGGCCAATCCCCTGCCCCTGTTGCGCAGCTGGGACAGCCGGGTGGAAGAGCGGGTGCAGGGGTATCTGCTGGAAGTGCCCCGGGCCCTGCGCGCACTGTTTCCGGATATCTGGATCGGCGTGTCCACCTGCCACAGCCTGGAGGCATCCCTGCGCCGGCTGGATACCTCGGAGCTGGACTTTCTCGATACCCACATGTGGCTGACCGACGATCCCGCCTTCCGGATCGCCACCGGCAGTCTTCTGCCGGTGGCCGTGCCTTCGCCGCTGGAGAACCTGCGCGGGCGTGTGGCGGCCCTGCTGTATCGTTCCCGCCAGGAGCACTGGCTGGGGACGTTGCGGGACCGCCTGGAAGCCCAGAGCAGCTTCGCACGGGTACGACGCCTGACACCGGTGCTCGGCGAGGGCTATATACGGGCGGTGCGCGAGCAGGCGCTGGACTGGGGCTGGGTGCGCTCGGTTTCCGAGCAGGTGATCGAGGAGGCGCTCAAACGGGACGTGCGGGTCATCAACCCCGCCATCTACGGGCGGCCGCACAGCCCCGGATTCTGGGAGGACCAGGCCTGGCAGTCGCGGATCAACGATCTGATCCGCAGCGGCTGAACGGCCCGGGATACAGGCGAGTCTGCCCTGCAGTCGCCTTGAACCGCCAATGCGGCAACGGGAGCACCTGATTGACCGAACGGCGCAAGCGAAACAACCGGGAAAACCTGCTGCAGGCGGCTTTCGACCTGTTTGTGGAGAAGGAATTCGAGCACGTCACGGTGCGCGACATCACAGCCCGTGCCGGCGTGGCCGTGGGAACCTTCTATAACTATTTCGTGGACAAGGAAGCGATCTTTCGGGCGCTGGTGGACGGCTACACCACCCTGGCCGCGACGGCTGTACGGGATTTCCGCCGCCGCGCCGCCGATGGCGAGGAGTTCATCCGTTTCGCCTACGAGGCCTGGTTCCGTGGCATCGCCGAGAATCAGAATGTGTTCCGGGTCGCGCTGAAATACGAGGCGGTCATCGGCAGCCTCTACCAGGTTCCGGTGGCGGAGATGGCCCGCGACTGGCTGCTGGAGGATATCGGCGCCGGCGTGGACCGTGGCTGGTTTCCGCCGGTGGATCGCGAGTACCTGGCCGCTGCTTTTATCGGCGTGGCCCAGGAAATGGCGCGCATCATGATCAAACGGGATGTACTGGACCCGGACCATGCCGCGCGTTTCGCCACCCAGCTGTTTTTCGGCGGTCTGGAGGCGTTGCCCCGCAACGAATGACGCCGACGCCCGGGGGTGCTATAACGCCATTTCCGGCATTCGCCGGTGGCTTTTGTCGCGGTTTCTGGTGCAACATTCGCTCTGGGCGGGCCCGATACAAATAAGAAATGAACGAGGTGTAGGGATGAAAATCTGGCGATGGATGCTCTCAGCGCTGCTGATTCTGCCGGCGCAGGCACTGGCGGACCGGGTGCATATCTTCCAGGAGGGCCGGGACAGCTACTGGATGGGGGTGACGGCCGCGCAGATCAATCTGGAGTTCGACATGGACGAGGATGAGCTCAAGCAGCAGCCCGTCGCCGCGGGGGTGCGGATCGGCGCGCTGGCCTGGGACTATGTGGGCGCGGAGTTGCGGCTGGCAGCCGGTGTCCGCGAAGGCCGGGACCGTACGTTGGAGCGCGAGGATACGCTCGAGCACATGATCTCCGGTTTCATCGTGGGCCATCTCCCCATTACCCGGGATATCTCCCTGCGCGGCTACCTGGGAGGCTCCGAGCTGCAGGTGCGCACCGAAACGGACGCCGCAAGTGGCCGCAACACCCAGAGCGACTTCGCCTGGGGCGCAGGCGGACTCTGGCGCCCGGTCGATGAACTGGGCCTGACGCTTGAATACATGCATTACAGCTCCAAGTACAATCTGGACGTGGAGAGCTTTGAAGTCGGCGCCATGTTCTTCTTCTGAAGGGAGTCGCCCATGCAATGGCAGGCCCGGATGGAACGTCGCCTGCTGGCCACTCTGCTGAGATTGCCCGAAGGGCTCAAACGGCGTCTCGCCGCCCGGCTCGAGGTCGTTGACGGCAGCGGACTGGACGAGAATCTGCGTCTGCTGCTGGCGCTTTCCGGGGCCCGCAAGCCCCTGGAGGCCCGCTCCGTGGATGGGGCCCGGCGTTTCTATGACCATCTCTTCTCCGTGCTGGATGTGGACCCGCCCCCGCTGGCGCAAAAGCGTGACCATCACCTGGCACTGCCCGGCCGCCGGCTTCGGCTGCGTGAGTATTGCGCCCGTAGCTGCGACAGCGCTGGTCCCTCGGTGCTGTTCTTCCACGGAGGCGGGCACACCATCGGATCGGTGGACACCTATGACCGCCTCTGCGCCTTTCTCGCCCGTGAGCTGGACCTGCGCCTGCTTTCGCTGGATTATCGTCTGGCGCCGGAACATCCCTGGCCAGCGGCCGCGGAGGATGCGCTGGAGACCTGGCAGTGGCTGCACCGCAACGCTGCAGCGCTCGGGCTGGATCCGCGCGGTCTGGCAGTGATGGGCGACAGCGCCGGTGGCAACCTGGCCGCCGTGGTTTCCACCGGGGCCGCGGCACGGGGCCTGCCCGCCCCCGCTGCCCAGTGCCTGATCTACCCGGCGCTGGACCTGCGGATGAATCACCCCTCCGTGGAACACTACGCCCGGGGCGCCGGACTGACCCGTGATCTCCTCGACTGGTTTATCGGCAATTACCTGCCGGACCGCAGCCGAGCCGCGGAACCGCTGGCCTCTCCGCTGAGTGCCGAAAGCCTGGCAGGCCAGCCCCCCACGGTGCTGGCGGTCTGCCGCGACCCGCTGCGTGACGAGGGGCTGGTCTATGGCCAGCGCCTGCGCGATGCCGGCACCACCGTTGAGACCCTGGATTTTTCCGGGCTGGTTCACGGCTTTGCCGGCATGGGCGGCCTGGTGCCCGCCGCCCGGGACGCGCTGCTTGAAATCTGCGAGGCTTTCGGCAGGATGCTTCCTTCCGCCCCGGGCGAAGCGGCCCTCGAAACAGAGTCCAACTGACGGAACCTGACAGTCATGGCAGAGCGCAAACCCGTCGTCCTGGTGGACGGCTCCTCCTACCTCTACCGGGCCTTCCACGCCCTGCCCCCGCTTTCCACTTCCGACGGCCGGCCCACCGGCGCCGTGCGGGGGGTGGCGAGCATGCTGCGCAAGCTGCGCGCCGATTACGACCCCGAATACATGGCGGTGATCTTCGATGCGAAGGGCAAGACCTTCCGGGATGAGCTTTTCGAGCAGTACAAGGCCAACCGGCCGCCCATGCCCGATGAACTGAGTGAACAGGTCAGGCCGCTCCATGACCTCATCCGCGCCATGGGCCTGCCGCTGATCATGGAAGACGGCGTTGAGGCCGACGACGTCATCGGCACCATGGCAAAACAGCTCCGCGAGCAGGGCTTCGATGTGCTGATCTCCACCGGCGACAAGGACATGGCCCAGCTGGTTCAGCCCGGTGTCACCCTGATCAACACCATGAACAACACCGTGCTCGACGAAGCCGGCGTGGAAGAGAAATACGGCCTGCCGCCGGAGCGCATCATCGACTACCTGGCACTGATGGGGGATTCCTCCGACAACATTCCCGGTGTGCCCGGCGTGGGCGACAAGACCGCCCGCGCACTGCTGCAGGGCATGGGCTCGCTGGAGGATGTCTACGCCGATCTCGAAAAGGTGCGCGAACTGGGCTTTCGCGGCGCGAAGAAAATGCCCGAGAAACTGGAGGAAAACCGCGAGCAGGCGTTTCTCTCGCAGAAACTCGCCACCATCGTCACCGACTGCGAACTCCACGAGACCCTGGACGACCTGAAACTCCGGGAACCGGACCGGGAAGCGCTGGCGGAACAGTACCGCCATCTGGAATTCCGCGGCTGGCTGGAAGAACTGCTCGGTGATGGCGATGCCGCGCACAGCACCTCGCAAAGCGATATCGACCGGGACGCCTACGAATGCATCCTGGATGAAAGGACGCTGGATGCTTGGGCGAAGAAACTGAAGAAGGCAGAACTCATCGCCCTGGACACCGAAACCACCAGCCTGGATTACATGGAAGCGGACCTGGTGGGCATCTCATTTGCCGTGGCTCCCGGACAGGCCGCCTATGTGCCCTTCGGCCATGACTATGCCGGCGCCCCGGAGCAGCTTTCCTTCGAGGTGGTGAAGAAGAAACTCGCGCCCCTGCTGGAAGACGAAAAACACAGGAAAGTGGGCCAGAACCTGAAGTACGACATGAGCGTGCTGGCCCGCGCCGGCATTGACCTTGCCGGCATCAAATACGACACCATGCTCGAGTCCTATGTGCTTGACTCCGTGGGCAGTCGCCACGACATGGATTCCCTGTCCCTGAAATACCTGGGGCACCGGCCCTTTGCCTTCGAGGAAGTTGCCGGCAAGGGCGCAAAGCAGATCGGCTTCAATCAGGTGGGCCTGGAGGAAGCCGCTCCCTATGCCGCCGAAGACGCGGATCTCACCCTGCGCCTGCATGAACTCTTCTGGCCGAAACTGGAAAACGAAGGCCGGCTTGCGGAAGTCTTCCGGGAAATGGA
>SLJS01000333.1 GCA_007135015.1 Alcanivorax sp.
AAAGCCCCTCTCCCCTCGTGGGAGAGGGGTTGGGGAGAGGGGGAAGGCTACGAAAGCCGCACGGCTCGATGCTTTCCCGTAATTCGCGCCCCCTCTCCCTGTCCCTCTCCCACGGCGGGGAGAGGGGACCCTCCAGCAAGGCCGTGCGCGCAATTGCCTTTTGCGACGCCCTCACAGGGGAGGGGGCTGAATAGCGAGGCCGTGTTATCGTTTTCCCCGGGTCAGTCTTCTTCGTCGAAACGTTCGTGGAAGAGTTTCTTCAGTTCCTCCAGCGCGGCGTCCGCTTCCGGGCCGGTGACCTGCACGCGGACGGTGGTGCCGCGGGCGGCGCCCAGGGTAAGCAGGCCCATGATGCTGCGTGCGTCCACCATCTTCTCTCCCGTGCCCACCTGGATGCTGGCATCGTAGCGCGAGGCCACGCTGACCACCTTGGCGGCGGCGCGGGCGTGCAGGCCCAGGCGGTTGTTGATTTCCAGTTCCGCTTCCGCCATCACAGCTCCCGGTGGCGTACCTGCACGGACCTTCCCGCCGAACGCAGTCTCTGTGTGAGTCTTTCCGCCATGTAGACGGAGCGATGCTGTCCGCCGGTGCAGCCAAGGGCCAGCGTCATGTACATGCGGTCGTTTTCCTCGTAACGGGGCAGCCAGCGCTCCAGAAAACCGGAGATTTCATCCAGCAGTTCCTGGCTGTGTTGCTGGGCATCCAGGAAGTCGGCCACCGCCTGGTCGCGGCCGGTGAAGGGGCGCAGCTCCGGGTGCCAGTGGGGGTTGGGCAGCATGCGTACATCCCAGACCAGGTCCGCGTCCGAAGGGATGCCGTTCATGTATCCGAACGACTGGATGAGCAGCGACAGACCCTCGCCACGGCTGGTGAGACGCTCGCGGATCAGGTTGCGCAGACTGTGCGGGTCCATGTTGCTGGTATCGATCACCAGATCGGCATGCTCCTGGATGTCCGCCAGCAGGTGGCTTTCGTGGCGTATGGCCTCGGAAAGCGACATGTCCTTCTGATCCAGCGGGTGCCGGCGCCGGGTGGAGCTGTAGCGCTTGATCAGTGTGTCATGGTCCGCATCCAGGAAGATCACTTCACAGGGGATGCCCAGTGTGCGCACCTGCTCGAGAAGCTCCCTGAACCGGGGCAGCTGGCTGGGCAGGTTGCGCGCGTCCACGCCCACGGCGATATCCCCGAGACGGTGTTCCTCGTTGTGCACCTGCGCGGCCAGGCTGGGCAGCAGGCCCAGCGGGAGGTTGTCCACGCAGTACAGACCCTGGTCCTCCAGTGCCTGCAGGGCGGTGCTCTTTCCGGAGCCGGATCGCCCGCTGACAATAAGTAGTCTCATCGTATGATGCCTTAAGGGGTCAAGCGGTGGTTGTCCTCAGGAAGTCAGCTGAAGCTCGGTCTCCGAGTCCACCGCGTTCCTGTAGAGGGCCTCCGTGGAGTTGCTCTGGCGCAGTGCTTCCCGGTACTCCGGCTCATTGAACAGGGCGGCCAGGTGGCTCAGCGTCCTGAGGTGGTGTTCAGGATTGCTTTCCGGGACCAGCAGCACAAAGACCAGATCCACCGGCCGGCCGTCCACGCTGTCGAAGTCGATGGGCTCCTCCAGGCGGATGAGCAGCCCCACGGGCTGCAGGCACGACGGCAGCCGGCAATGCGGTATGGCAATGCCCTCGCCGATGCCGGTGCTGCCGAGCCGCTCCCTGGCCACCAGGGCATCGAAGACCTCCTGTTCATCGAGCTCCGGGCGGCTGGACGAGGCCAGCTGCGCGACCTGATCGAACAGGCGCTTCTTGCTGACCCCTTCCAGATTGTACCGGGTGCGGTCCGGTGCAAGCAGTTCACGTATGCGCATGATCACTCATTCAGTGGCCGCCATGTTTGCGGCTGACTTCCTTTTCCTTGTACTTGAGGATCTGCCGGTCAAGCTTGTCGGTCAGCCGGTCGATGGCCGCGTACATGTCTCCGGCCTCGGCTTCGGCGAAGAGTTCGCCTCCCGCCAGGCGAATGGTGGATTCCGCCTTGTGGGTCTTGGGCTCCGGCGAGAGGATCACATGGATGCTGGTAATGTTGTCGAAGTGGCGTTCAAGGCGGTTGAACTTCTCGTTCACGTAGTCTTTCAGTGCGCTGGTAATATCAAGGTGGTGCCCGCTGATATTGATATTCATTTTCGACTCCTTGTTACCTGCCTGATAACCTGCTTCCCGTGTTCTCCTTCCAGCTGGCGGGGCTCAGACCAGCCGCTTTCTCTCGCTGGACGAAGGAATGTTCATTGCTTCGCGGTACTTGGCCACGGTACGCCGGGCCACCTCGATTCCCTGCTCGTTGAGCAGCCCGGTGAGCTTGCTGTCGCTCAGCGGCCTTCCGGCATCTTCCGCATCGATCAGTTTTCGTATAATGGCACGGATGGCGGTGCTTGAACATTCCCCGCCCCCGCGCGTGGCCACGTGACTTGAAAAGAAATATTTGAGTTCCAGTACGCCCCGTGGCGTGAGCATGTACTTCTGGCTGGTTACCCGGGAAATGGTGGATTCATGCATGTCCAGGGTCTCGGCCACCTCTGAAAGTACCAGCGGTTTCATGGCCTCTTCGCCGAAGCGGAAAAAGTCCTGCTGGACCTCCACGATCCGCGTGGCCACCCGTAGCAGCGTCTCGTTGCGGCTGTGCAGACTCTTGATGAACCAGCGTGCCTCCTGGAGCCGTTCCCTGAGGTATTCATTGTCGCCGGCGTTGCGGCTGTTGCCCGCCAGCGCGGCATAGCGGTCGTTCACCCGTATCCGGGGCTGCACCTCCGGGTTGAGTTCCACGTGCCAGCGTCCATCCCGGAAGGTGAGGATCACATCGGGAACCACATAGTCCGGATTTCGCGAGCCCAGGCTGTCGCCGGGTGACGGGCTGAGCCCCCGCAGCAGCGCCAGCACCTCGCGCAGTTCCTCCCGGGAAAGACCGAGCCGGCGGCGCAGGGCCGCCTCGTCGCCGCTTTCGAGTAGCTGCGAGTGTTCGTCGAGCAGCGCCAGTGCCTGGTCGCGCCAGGGCGTCTCGCGGGGCAGTTGCCGCAGCTGCAGCGAAAGGCATTCGCGCAGGTCCCGCGCGGCCACGCCGGGGGGGTCGAACTGCTGGATGCGGTGGAGTACCGCCAGCACCTCGTCTTCTTCCGGAAAGGCTTCATCCGGGGCGTCGTCGCCGATTTCCCGGCGCGCGGCCTCGGCGATTTCCTCCAGCGAGGCGTTCAGGTAGCCGCCGTCATCCAGCCCCTCGATCACTGCGTAGGCGATGGTGCGGTCGGCATCGGACATGGGAGTGAGATTGAGCTGCCAGAGCAGGTGCTCATGCAGCCCGGACTCCGGGGCGTTGCGCTCTTCCCAGGGGGTCTGGTCTTCGGGGGCGGGTGCCGTGGTGCTGCCGCTGCCGGCGCCCTCGAGCCAGATATCGTCCCAGTCCGTTTCCACCGGGGCGGACTCGTCGTCGGCGCTGTCGTCCTGCTCCGTCTCCGCCTCGGTCTCGTCCGGGTACTCTTCCTCCGCCTCCAGCATGGGGTTGGTTTCCAGTGCCTGGCGGATTTCCTGGCGAAGCTCCAGCGAGGACAGCTGCAGCAGGCGGATCGCCTGCTGCAGCTGGGGCGTCATGGTCAGTTGCTGACCTATCTGGAGCTGCAGACCCGGTTTCATCGCAATGGTCTTGCGTCCTGCCTCGGATACCGGTCAGCCTAGCATCAAGCAATTTTTGTGCCCATTCTTGAAATAATCAGGAATTCGTATTAGCGAGCCGGCCAATACCGCCCTTCCCGGCGGGCTGGCGCCGCCGTTCCGGGGATCAGGTGTCCGGCCTGTTGCCCCGGATGTGCCGCAGCAGGGCTTCGGTGGAGGCGTCCAGGTTGCTCCAGGGCAGGTGCTCATGTTCCAGCAGGGCCAGTATGTCCAGCGCGCCCTTCTTGCCCCGTTCCACGCCCCACTGGTCGAAGGCGTCCAGGTTCCATACCACCGACTGGACAAAGACCTTGTGCTCGTATGCCGCCAGCAGCGCGCCCAGGTTGAACGGCGAGAGTTCATCCAGCAGCACACAGGACACAGGCCGGTTGCCCGGGTGCTGCTGATGAATGGGCCAGGCCACTTCGCCGCTCAGGCTGCCGCGGTCGCCCAGGGCGAGAAGCCCTGCCTGGCTCAGGCAGTTTGCCAGCGCCAGGTGGTGCTGATGCAGCAGGTCGGCCGAGCCGTTCCAGCGCGAGCCGCGTTCGAAGCGGTGCACACAGGCCAGGAAGTCGCAGGCGACCATCTCCGTGCCCTGGTGGAGCAGCTGGAAGAAGGCGTGCTGGGCATTGTGCCCCACGGCCCCCCAGAGCACCGGTGCGGTGCGCCCCTGTACCGGGGTGCCGTTTCGGGTCGTCGACTTGCCGTTGGATTCCATTTCCAGTTGCTGGAGATAGTCCGGAAGCTTGTCCAGTCGACCGTCATAGGGAAGAAACGCCGTGGAGGGGATATCCAGGAAATTGGTGTTCCAGATGGTGATCAGCGCCATCAGTACGGGCAGGTTGTCAGCCAGCGGGGCCGTGGCGAAGTGCTGGTCCATCATGTGGCCGCCGTCGAGAAAGGCACGGAAGTTGTCCATGCCGATATGCAGTGCCAGCGGCAGTCCGATGGGCGACCAGATGGAGAAGCGTCCGCCGGTCCATTCGCCGAGCAGCAGCTGGTTTTCCGGATGAATGCCCCAGCTGCTCATCCTGCCCGGTTTCGCGGACACGCCCACGAAGTGTCGCCGCAGCAGCATATCCGTCGCGCCCAGGCGGCGTTCCAGCCAGTGACGCGCGGTCCGTGCATTGGTCAGGGTGTCGATGGTGCTGAACGACTTGGACGAGATGATGAAAAGCGTTGTTTCGGGATGCAGCTGATCCATCAGCTCGGCGATATCGGTGCCGTCCATGCCTGCTACAAAGTGAATGTTCACGGGACTGCCGGAAGCTTCGGAAAACTCATCCAGTGCCCGGCAGGACATCAGTGGTCCCAGGCCGGAGCCGCCCACGCCGATATTGACCACATCGGTGATGCGCCTGCCGGTCGCGCCCTTCCATTTACCGTCATGCAGAAGCCGCACGATCTCGCCCATGCGATCGAGTTGTTCGCGGATGTTTCGCGATACCGGTTCGTCAGCCGTGGAAAACTCCTGCTCCGGAGGCAGGCGCTGTGCCCAGTGCAGGGCGGGGCGATTCTCCGTGGTGTTGACCGGTGCGCCCGAAAAGAGCCGTGCCACTTCCGTGGGCAGGTCGCAGGCCACGGCCAGCTCCAGCAGCATGGACAGCGTCTGTTCGTCCATGCGCTGTCTGCTGAAATCGAAAAGGATCCCGCCAACCGAGCAGTGAAAGTCCCGGAAACGCTCGGGGTTCAGGTAGAAAAGCTGCGAGATGTGGGATGACTTGAGCCTGGTGGCGTGCCGGGAAAGCACCTCGCGGATTTCCGGGATGTCGGTATTTGTGCTGCTGTGGGGATCTGCTTGCATGGCGGCCGTCTCCCGGTTTTCTGATATCTGTCCTTGGCTGATTGTTGTGGATCGCAGGCGGGAAAATACTGACGGCAGTCAATCATGAAGGCCGGTCGCGGGTGCACGATCATCGGGGAGTGCTTGTTTCGCGCACCACGGATGCCCGCGGCGGCGATGTGTCTTCCGCAGGAGGTGTAACCATGGTTGAAGCCATTATGAGAAACACACTGCTGGAAGAGACGGCACCGGTCCTGCCGGTTGCCAGCTTTTGCTCCGACGAGCATGCCCGTGCCTGCGCCAGGCTCTTTGCCCGGGCGGGCGTGCCCGTGCTGGAGGTTGCGCTGCGCCATCCCGGAGCCTGGGAACATCTGGCGATCTGCCGGGAGCTCATGCCCGGCGCGCGGGTCGGAGTGGGAACCGTGCGGGCCGCCGGCGAACTCGAGCGCGCCAGCCGTAGCGCGGACTTCGCCGTCAGTCCGGGGTTGAGTCTGGAGCTTTGCAGGATCGCCGCGGATCTCGGAGTGGAATACGTTCCCGGTGTCTGGAGTGCTTCCGAGGTGATGGCGGCGGCAAGCATTGGGCTGGACCGGCTGAAGTTCTTTCCCGCGGTAGCCGGGAGCACTGATGTGCTGGCGGCGCTGGAAGGCCCTTTCCCCGACGTGAGGTTCTGTCCCACCGGCGGCGTTCATTCGGGCAACTACGGAGACTATCTGGCCCTTGCCAATGTTTCCTGCGTGGGGGGAAGCTGGGTGGTGCCTTCACTGGAGGAGATCGAGGCCCGCCGACACGTCTGGCTGGAACGTCTGGGCAATCTGTATCGCCTGGGTAGTGCTCAGTAATCCGCCGTTTCACGGATCGGCATCCGGCTTGCGCCATCCAGTGCCGGATCGGCCGCGGTGATCAGCCAGGTACGGACCCCGGTGGTATATTCGCTCATCATGCCCTTGTCCTCGAAACGTTCACGGAACGGGCCCGTCTCCAGCTGTTCCCGGAGCTGCGGGAGAACGCCGCCGGCCAGGTACAGGCCGCCCCGTGCCCCGGTGGCGAGTACCTGGTCCCCACAGGCACTGCCGAGCAGGCCCAGGAACATGCTCAGGGCTTCCGTGCACAGCGGATCATCCTGCTCCACGGCCAGGCGCGAGATTTCTTCGGCCCGGTCGGTTTCCATGGCCACGCCGTCGAGCGCACAAAGGCCCTGGTAGATGCGCAGGATTCCCGGACCGCGAAGAAAGTGTTCGCGGCTGAGAACACTTCCGGCGGTCAGCCAGTACCCGAATACCGCATGCTCACGTTCATTGCCGGGGGCCATGGTGCTGTGTCCGCCTTCGGTGGCGATGATGTGCCACCGGCCCGTACAGGGGATCATCTGCGCCATGCCCAGACCGGTACCCGGTGCGACAATGGCCAGGGGCGAGCCGGAATGTTCAATGCCCCCGCCGATCGGCGCCATGGACGCCGGGTCGAGTTCCGCAACGGCCAGGGCCACGGCTTCGATGTCGTTGAGTACGCATACCTGACGGAAACCGAACTCCCGCTGCAGCTCCTGGCGGGTAAAGGACCAGGACGGAACCCGGGTCAGCCGTATGCGCTCGGTGGAGGTGACTCCGGCCACGGCCAGACAGGCCCAGCTCGGGCGGACGTCCAGCTCCCGCAGGTAATGGCTGATGGCGTCCCGCAGGGACGGGAAGTCGCCGGTGAGAAGCCTGCGCTTTCTTTCCAGGGGGCCGCCTTCTTCCCGGATCAGCGCGAACCGGGCATGGGTGGCTCCGATGTCCGCAACCAGTCTTGGAAAAGTATGCACTTCAGTGCTCCCCGAAGCGGAAGATGGTGGCGCCGGCTTCCGCTGCCGAAACCGTTTCACGCATGACGGCAAAAAGCTCCCTGCCCAGCCCTTCGCCGCCGGGGGTGGCGGTGACCGGGTCCCGTTCTTCCCATTCTTTCTGTTCGACCCGCACCATGAGTTCGCGGGCGTCCGCGTCGAGCCGTATCGGGTCACCGTCCCGGACACGGGAAATGGGGCCACCCCGGGCGGTTTCCGGACTGAGGTGAAGCGCCGCGGGAACCCGGCCTGATGCGCCGGACATTCGTCCGTCGGTGACCAGCGCCACCTGGTAGCCACGGTCCTGGAGTACACCGAGGCAGGGTGTCAGCTTGTGCAGTTCAGGCATGCCGTTGGAGGCGGGGCCCTGGTGGCGTATCACCGCCACGAAATCCCGCTCGAGTTCGTCGCGCTGAAAGGCCTCGAGCAGCTGTTCCTGGCTGTCGAATACCATGGCGGGCGCTTCAATCCGTCTTTGCCCGGCGGGTACCGCCGAGACCTTGATAATGGCACGCCCCAGGTTTCCCTCCAGCAGGCGGATGCCGCCGTCCGGGGCGAAAGGAGCGGAAACGGGCCGCAGCACCCCGTCGTCCCCACTGGCGCAAGCCGGCGGCTCCCGCACCAGTGCCTGTCCTTCCAGTCGCGGCCGGCGTGTATAGGCTTCCAGCCCCGGGCCCTGAATGGTGGTTACATCCGGATGGAGCAGGCCCGCGTCCAGCAGCTCGCGAATGATGAACTCCGTGCCCCCGGCGTGCTGGAAGTCATTCACATCGGCCTGGCCATTGGGATAAAGCCGCGCCAGCAGGGGAGTGACCGCCGAGAGTTCCTCGAAGTCCGTCCAGTCGACGAGAACTCCGGCCGCTTTCGCTACCGTGATCCAGTGAATGGTGTGATTGGTGGAGCCACCGGTGGCAAGCAGCGCGACCAGGGCGTTGACAATGCACTTTTCGTCGACCACCCGGCTGATCGGTGTGCACTCGCTCTCTCCCAGTGCGATCCGGATGGCCCGGGTGGAGGCTTCTTCAAGGAGCTTTCGGCGCAGCGGGTCGTCGGGATTGACCAGGGCGGAGCCGGGAACATGCAGCCCCATCGCCTCCATGAGCATCTGGTTGCTGTTGGCTGTTCCGTAGAAGGTGCAGGTGCCTTCGCGGTGATAGGCGCCGGCCTCGGCATCCATCAGATCCTCGCGTGTGGCCTTGCCCTGGGCGTAGAGTTGGCGCACCCGGGAC
>SLJS01000375.1 GCA_007135015.1 Alcanivorax sp.
ACGGCCGGGCTTTCCCAGAGAAATTCCAGGTCCAGTCGCTCCAGCAGCATGCGACGAAAACGCGAGGATGAGCCCAGTATCAGGCCCGGTTTGCTGCCGCTCATTTTCCTGCCCCCTGAAAAGCCAGTTTGATCAGCACCTTATCAGCAAAAAATCGCTTTGACAGGAGTCGGGCCCGGGCCTAGAATTGCGCGCCTATGTTTTCGGGGCAATTGCCGCATTACCTGGAGCCGCGCAAGCTGGTGCGCCAGGGCGGTGAAATCAGTGGTCATACTACTGTGGCCGCGCTTCCCCGGCTGGCGGAGTTCCAGAGCAGCCAGGACAGCGTGGTCCGTGCCCGGCTGGCCTTCGAGCAGGACGAGGACGGCCATCACTGCATACGCGGCGAGGTTCACACGGAGCTGGAGCTGCGCTGCCAGCGATGTCTCGAGCCGGTCCGGTACGAGGTGAACGCCAGTGTGGAGCTGGCCCTGGTATGGAGCGAGGACCAGGCGCGGGCGTTGCCGGAACACCTGGACCCGTGGCTGGCGAGTGACGAGAAGATGGTCCTCGCCGAGCTGCTGGAAGAAGAACTGCTGCTGGCCCTGCCGCTGGTGGCGACCCATGAACAATGTCCGGAACCGCTGGACAATCCGGCGGCGGGAGCCGGCGCCGGGGCGAACGAAGGCAGCGACAAGCCGGAGAGGGAAAACCCCTTTGCGGTGCTCGAGAGGCTGAAGAAAGGCCCTCGCGAATAGACTCAGGAGCAGATTATGGCAGTTCAACAGAACCGCAAGACCCGATCCAGGCGCGACATGCGTCGCTCTCACGATTCACTGAAGGCGCCCGCGCTGACTGAGGACGCCACCACCGGCGAAGTCCATCGCCGTCACCATATCAGCCCGGACGGTTTCTACCGTGGCCGGCAGGTGATCCGCAAGGACGAGGATATCGAGGAAGAAGACACGCCGGAATAATCAGGGCCGGCAGGTAAGAACGGGAGCGAAAGGCTCCCGTTTTTGTTTTATGGACCCCTCCGGGCGGTGCGCCGCACGGGGCAGGGGTTGCGGGGATGAAACCGATGACGCAGGTGACACTGGCGGTTGATGCCATGGGGGGCGACAGAGGGCTGGCAGTGACGGTGCCGGCGGTCGCCCGCATACTGGAACGGCACAGGCAACTGCGGGTGGTGCTTACTGGTGATCAGGCCGCCCTGGAGCAGGCCCTCAGGGGTCAGGGGCTGGACGATGAAGAACGCGTATGCATCGAGCATGCTTCCCAGCTCGTGGAAATGGATGATCCGGTATCCGTGGCCCTGCGTTCCAGGCGTGATTCGTCCATGCGGGTGGCCCTCAACCTGGTCCGCGAGGGCCGCGCGGATGCCGCTGTCAGCGCGGGCAATACCGGCGCCCTGATGGCAGTGAGCCGTTTCGTTCTCAAGACGTTGCCGGGCGTGGACCGTCCGGCCATCTGTACGGCCATTCCCGCCCGCAACGGTCATTTCCACATGCTCGATCTCGGGGCAAATGTGGATTCGGGTGCGGCGCATCTGTTGCAGTTCGCGCTCATGGGGGCTGCCGTGGTGCGTGCCGTCGACGGCGTGGAAATGCCCGCCGTGGCACTGCTCAACATAGGCGAAGAGGAAATCAAGGGCAGTGAGGTGGTGCGCGAGGCCGCGACACTGCTTTCCGGACATCCTGCCATCGACTTTCGTGGCTATGTGGAGGGCACGGACATTTTCGCCGGCAAGGTGGATGTTGTGGTCTGTGATGGTTTCGTGGGCAATGTGGCGCTCAAGAGCATGGAAGGCACCGCGTCCATGATCGGCACCATGATCCGCGAAGAAATCGACCGGTCATGGCTGCGGAAGCTTTCCGGACTCTTCGCGCTTCCCCTGCTCAGGGCATTGCGCGCGCGCATGGACCCGGATCACTACAATGGCGCCAGTCTGGTCGGGCTCAATGGCATCGTCGTCAAGAGTCATGGCGGGGCGGGGGTCGAAGGTTTTCGGGCCGCCCTGGATGTGGCGGTACTGGAAGCGGAACGCAGGGTTCCGGCACTGATCGGCGATGCATTGCATTCCGGCGGCCCGGCGGCGGTTGAGGCTGCTCCCGACAGTGTCTGAACAAATTTTGTTGCAAACGGGTCAGGCATAGATCCGTGCGGATACGCATAATGCGCGCCGCAGACAGAGGACGTGAATCATGAGCGAGCAGGCATTTCTATTCCCGGGACAGGGGTCCCAGCAACCCGGAATGCTTTCGGACTTTGCCGGGGAAGACACTGTGGTGGAAACCTTTCGGGAGGCTTCCGATGCCCTGGGGCTGGATCTCTGGGAGCTGATCCAGCAGGGCAGCGAGGCGGAGCTCAATCGCACCGAGAATACCCAGCCGGCGCTGCTTGCCAGCGGTGTTGCGCTGTGGCGGCTCTGGCAGGAACGCGGCGGGCCCCGGCCGGCTTTTCTGGCCGGACACAGCCTGGGCGAGTACACCGCACTGGCCTGTGCCGGAGTGCTTGATGCGGCGGAGGCGGTAAAACTGGTCCGGCGTCGCGGGCAGCTGATGCAGGAAGCGGTCGAGGAAGGCCGGGGAGGCATGGCGGCGATCCTGGGCCTTGATGATGAACAGGTGCAGAATGCCTGCGCGCAGGCAGCCGAAGGCGAGGTGGTCGAGGCGGTCAACTTCAATGCGCCGGGGCAGGTGGTGATCGCCGGTGATGTGGCGGCGGTGGACCGGGCCATTCAGCACTGCCGGGATGCCGGGGCCAAGCGTGCCATGCCCCTGCCGGTGAGTGTGCCCTCCCATTGTGCGCTGATGCGTGACGCCGCACTGCGGCTGGCCAGCGAGCTTGAAGAAGTCCCCTTTCATGCGCCGCAGTTCGCGGTGATCAACAATGTGGACGTGGCCGCCGAGACGGACCCGGCGGCCATTCGTGACGCCCTGGTGCGCCAGCTCTATTCGCCGGTGCGCTGGGTGGAGACGGTACAGGCCCTTGCCGGCGCCAGCGTGAGCCGGGCCGTTGAATGCGGCCCCGGCAAGGTGCTTGGCGGACTCGCCAAGCGCATTGACCGCCAGATGCGGGTATTGCCCCTGGACAATGCCGATGCCCTGGACCTGGCCCTGAAGGAGGCAGCCAGTAATGAGTGATCAGAAAGTCGCCCTGGTAACCGGGGCCAGCCGAGGAATTGGACGGGCCATTGCCACCACCCTGGCAGGCCGTGGCTATTGCGTTGCCGGCACCGCCACCACCGAATCCGGAGCGGAGAAGATCAGCGCCTGGCTGGCGGAGCTGGGCAATTCCGGCAGCGGCTTCCGGCTGGACGTGTGCGACCGGGATTCGGTGGACAGTGCAATTGCCGCGATCCGGGAGCGTCATGGCGTGCCCGGGGTGCTGGTCAACAACGCGGGGATAACCCGCGACAACATCATGCTGCGCATGAAGGATGAAGAGTGGGATTCGGTGATTGATACCAACCTGAATGCACTCTACCGGGTCAGCAAGGCCTGCCTGCGGGGCATGACCAAGGCGCGCTGGGGACGAATCATCAACATCAGCTCGGTGGTGGGCAGCATGGGCAATGCCGGCCAGGCCAACTACGCCGCCGCCAAGGGCGGTGTGGAGGGCTTCACCCGGGCCCTGGCGCGTGAGCTGGGTCAGCGCAACATCACCGTCAATGCGGTCGCGCCCGGCTTTATTGAGACCGACATGACCGACGCATTGCCGCAAGAGCAGCGTGACGCGCTGCTTGGGCAGATCCCGCTCGGGCGGCTCGGCACCCCGGAGGAAGTGGCCGGTGCGGTCGCCTGGCTGGCTTCCGACGAGGGCGGTTACGTCACCGGCACCACCATCCATGTAAATGGAGGAATGTTCACCGGCTGACGGCCTGCCGGCAGCCGAAACGGACCCGGCCGGTTCGCGCCGGGACCGGGGCGCATTGCAGGTAGTTGATTTTGTGGAGTATTGAGGGTTCTGCCTTGCTGTCATGACAGTGGAAAGCCCGGCAACACTCCGCAACACAAGGGCACTCGAGTTGCTTGCATGGGTAAATACCGTTCCCATAGAATGGCCGCTCGAGGTGCAGGGACACCAACGACAGGAGAGACTTGCCATCATGAGCAGCAGCATTGAAGAAAGGGTCAACAAGATTATCGTCGAGCAGCTGGGGGTCAAGGAAGAAGACGTGAAACCTGAGGCGTCCTTCGTTGAAGACCTGGGGGCTGATTCGCTGGATACCGTGGAACTGGTCATGGCACTCGAGGAGGAATTCGAAACCGAGATTCCCGATGAGGAAGCTGAAAAGATCAGTACGGTTCAGGCGGCCGTGGATTACGTCAAGTCCCACACCTGAATCCGTAGAGGTTTCAGGGCAAGGCCGCAGGTTCCCGGAACTTGCGGCTTTTTTCGTTTGCGAATGGTTCGCTGTCGTGCACCATCGGTGCGGCTGTGACAACATTCGAACGGGCCGGCCGGAACCCATTCCCGGAGCCGGCGGCCCGAGTGATTCTGTTCGCGGGGAGAAGCAGTCGTGACAAAACGGCGTGTGGTGATAACCGGTCTTGGCATGCTCGGTCCTCTGGGCACGGACGTTTCCGGTACCTGGAAGAGACTGGTCGCTGGCGAGAGCGGCATCCGGATGATCGATCATTTCGATACCGAGGGTTTTCCCACCCGTTTTGCTGGCCTGGTGCCTGAATTCGACATGGAGCCCTACCTTGTCCGCAAGGAAGCGCGGAAGATGGATGTTTTCGTGCAGTACGGCATGGTCGCGGCGATCCAGGCCATGCAGGACTCCGGTATCGACGTGGAAGAGCACAATGGCGAGCGCATCGGCGTTGCCATCGGCTCCGGCATCGGTGGGCTGACCGGGATCGAGGAGAATCACAAGAAACTCCTCGACAGCGGCCCCAGGAAGCTCTCACCGTTCTTTGTGCCTGGCAGCATCATCAACATGATCGGCGGCAATCTTTCCATTCGCTATGGATTGCGGGGCCCCAACTTTGCCACCGTTACGGCCTGTACCTCCGGCACCCACAGTCTCGGCTTCGCCGCCCAGCAGATTCAGCTCGGCACGGCGGACGCGATGGTGGCCGGCGGCGCGGAAAAGGCCTCGTCGCCGCTCGGCATGGCGGGTTTCTCCGCCGCGCGGGCACTTTCGACGCGGAATGATGATCCACAAGCAGCCAGCCGGCCCTGGGACCGGGGCCGTGACGGTTTCGTGCTGGCCGACGGTGCGGGCATTGTGGTGCTGGAGGAATACGAACATGCACGGGCCCGTGGCGCGAACATCTACGCGGAGCTGATCGGCTATGGAATGAGCGCGGATGCCCATCACATGACCGCCCCCCCGGAAGATGGCTCCGGCGCGGCGCGCGCCATGCGCAATGCACTGGCCGATGCCGGTATTCCGGGCGAGGAAGTCGACTACATCAATGCGCACGGCACCAGCACCCTGGTGGGGGATGTGGCGGAGGCACTGGCGGTACGGAATGTCTTCGGTGACCATGCCGACCAGCTCGCGGTCAGTTCCACCAAGTCCATGACCGGTCACCTGCTTGGCGCCGCCGGCGCGGTGGAGGCTATCTTCACCATCCTTGCCCTGCGTGACGACGTGGCGCCGCCGACCATCAACCTGGAGGATCCGGATGACCACTGTGATCTGGACTTTGTCGCCGGTCAGGCACAGCAGCGCCGGATCACCACGGCGCTGAGCAATTCCTTCGGGTTCGGCGGCACAAACGGGTCATTGCTGTTCAGGCAGCTGTGACAGTCCTCTGGCAACCCGATATTCCGGCCACGGATCGCGGACTGGCTTATGGCGATGGTTGCTTCGAGACCCTGAGATTTCATGATGGCCGCTTTCCCCTGGCGGCCTGTCACCGCCGACGCCTGTGCGAGGGCGCGGCCCGGTTGGGTATTCCTCTCCAATCCGCCGACTTTGACCGTGCACTGGATGAGGCTCGCGGTCGGGCCGACGCCGGAGTGCTCAAGCTTGTCCTGACCCGTGGCAGCGGTGGCAGGGGCTACGCCGCTCCGGCACGGCCTTCTCCCCGTCTCCTCTGTAGCCTGCATCCGTTGCCGCAGTGGTCGGCTGCCGTGCGCCGGGAAGGCCTGGAACTGATCCTCTCGCCGGTGCACCTGGCCGATCAGCCGGCCCTGGCGGGTATCAAGCATCTGAACCGCCTGGAGCAGGTGACCGCCCGTCTGGCCGCCGACCGTGTTGGTGCCGACGAAGCGCTTATGACAGACAGTGGCGGCAGGCCCGTGGAGCTTACGGCCATGAATATTCTGGCCCGTTTCGGCAATCGCCTGTGGACAGCGCCGCTGCACCGCTGCGGCGTGGCGGGTGTGGCCCGCGAGCATCTGCTGTCGGTGCTCGCCCCGGAAGCCGGGCTGGATGTGGAGATTCGCCCGCGGACCCTGTCGCAGCTGCGCGCCGCCGACGAGGTGTTCGCCTGCAACAGTGTTGCCGGCATCCTGCCGGTCCGTAAACTGGGACTCTGGCGCTGGCCCGCCGGCGAGGTCACGCGGGCCCTGCAGGCCGCTCTGGAACGGTTGTGGGAATCATGAAGGTACGTACTCGTGGATTGCTGGTGGCCCTGGTGGTGCTGCCCTGGCTGATACTGCCGGCGGCGGGGTACTGGTTGCTGAGTCACCTGGAAAGGCCCCTGGAGGTGGAAGAGGACACCGTGCTGGAAGTGAACCCGGGGGCCAGCCTGTCGGGGCTGGTCCATCGGATGGCACGTCAGGGATGGCTGGGCGCGGAGCACGAAGCCCAGCGCCGTCGCCTGGCTGTGCGGCTTCATGCGCTGACCAGCGACCTGGACCGGCGCCTCCAGGTTGGCGAGTACCGGGTGAACCGTGGCGACAGCCTGGCAACGGTCCTGGAACGGCTCGAACGCGGCGAGGTCATCCAGCACGCCTTCACCCTGGTCGAAGGCTGGCATTTCCGGCAGCTGCGGGCCTTCATGCGCCGTCATCCGGCGTTGCGCCAGACGCTGGACGATGCCAGCGAGGAAGAGATCATGGAGAAACTGGGCAGACCCGGGAGGCATCCGGAGGGCTGGTTCGCGCCGGATACCTACTTCTTCACCCGCGGCGAAAGCGATCTGGATATCCTGCGCCGCGCCCTGGCGCGCCAGGAGGCGATCCTGGAGCGGGCCTGGCAGCAGCGCGCGCCGGACCTGCCGCTGGATTCCGCCTACGAGGCGCTGATTCTGGCCTCCATCGTCGAGCGCGAAACCGGCGTGGCCGGTGAACGGCGCAAGATTGCCGGGGTGTTCGTGAACCGCCTGAATCGCAACATGCGACTGCAGACCGACCCCACGGTGATTTACGGTATGGGCGAGGACTACGATGGCCGGATTCGCACCCGGGATCTGCGGCGGCACACGCCCTGGAACACCTATGTGATCCGTGGTCTGCCGCCGACGCCCATCGCCATGCCGGGTTCGGCGGCCATCGAGGCCACAGTGGATCCGGAGTCCACCGATGCGCTGTTCTTTGTGGCGCGCGGGGACGGGACCCATCACTTTTCGGAAACCCTTCAGGAGCACGAGGACGCCGTGCAGCGCTATCAGATCAACCGGCGCCAGGACTATCGCTCCACGCCGCCGCCGGAAGCGAAGTGAAACAGGGCTGTTTTGTCACCTTCGAGGGAATGGAAGGGGCGGGGAAGTCCACCCATCTTCCCCGTGCCGTGGACTGGCTGCGTGCGCGTGGCCAGGAAGTGGTGCTTACCCGCGAGCCCGGCGGCACGCCACTGGCCGAACGGATCCGGGAACTGGTGATTTCGCCATCGGAGGAGACGATGGCGGGCGACACCGAGCTGCTGCTGATCTTTGCCGCACGCGCCCAGCATCTCGAGCGACTGATCCGCCCCGCGCTCCTGGCGGGCAAATGGGTGCTCTGTGACCGGTTCACGGATGCCACCTGGGCCTACCAGGGTGGCGGCCGTGGCCTGCCCGAGGCGCACATCGGTGCACTGGAGGAGCTGGTTCAGCAGACGCTGCGTCCGGATGCCACCTTGCTGTTCGAAGTGCCCGTCGAGGAGGGGCTGGCCCGGGCCGGAAAGCGTGGCGCGCTGGACCGTTTTGAACAGGAGGAGCAGGAATTCTTCCGCCGTG
The DNA here is from genome assembly GCA_007135015.1 of Alcanivorax sp. Lineage (GTDB taxonomy): Bacteria > Pseudomonadota > Gammaproteobacteria > Pseudomonadales > Alcanivoracaceae > SLJS01. The sequence continues at coordinate 8,103 of SLJS01000375.1, forward strand.
TCTGCGCGGCCTATGGGCGGCGCGCCGAGGCCGAGCCGCGACGATTTCACCGCATCGATGGCTGCGGCTCGCCCGAGGAAGTGGGCCAGCGGATGGAAAGCGCCCTGGAGCAGGTATGGAGGCGCTGGCGTGACGGCTGAGAAGGCGGTGGTGGAAGTACCCTGCCCCTGGCACCGGGAACTGCTCGGACGGCTGCTGGAGCGCCACAGCCGGCAGGTACTGCCCCATGCCCTGCTGTTCGGGGGGCCGGCGGGGGTGGGCAAGTGGCGCCTGGCCCTGTCCCTGGCCCAGGCCATGCTCTGCGATGCTCCCAGCGCCGGACTGGCCTGTGGACACTGCCGGGGCTGCCACCTGACGACC
>SLJS01000238.1 GCA_007135015.1 Alcanivorax sp.
CCGCCACCATGGAATCCACTGCCATGCCGCGCCTGCCTTCCTCATCGAAAACGAACTTGGCCGGGGGAACCTGTGCCTGGTAGGTCCAGATTGGCCACTGTCGGTCGAACAGGTCGAGCTCGGGGACCACACCGATAAGTTCCAGATTGGTGCTCCAGTAACTGTCGATGGTTCCCACATCGCGCCAGTAGGCCCGCTCGCCGGTCTTCGGATCCCGGAAAGGCAGTGCGAAAACGCGATCGCGCCCCACTGCGGCGGGAAGTATATCCTTGCCGAAATCATGACTGGAATCCGGATCCCGGGCGTCTTGCTCCAGCACCTCGATGAGATACTGCGCCGTGAATACATAGATTCCCATGGACGCGAGTGCCATATCCGCTCGGCCCGGCATGGGTTCGGGGTCCCGCGGTTTTTCCCGGAAGGCCACTACCCGTGTCTGGTCGTCGACTTCCATGATCCCGAAACCGCCCGCCGACTCCAGCGGAACCTCCATGCAGCCGACGGTGATATCAGCGCCCTTTTCAACATGGGAAGCAAGCAGGGCACCATAGTCCATCTTGTAGATATGATCCCCGCCCAGTACCAGCACAAACTGGGGGTCGTGGCCCCGGATGATATCGATGTTCTGGTACACGGAATCGGCGGTGCCTTCATACCAGGAACCATCCGTGCGCTGCTGGGCGGGAAGCAGTTCCACGAATTCGCCAAGCTCGCCGCGCAGAAAGCCCCAGCCCTGATGAAGGTGACGGATGAGCGAATGCGCCTTGTACTGGGTCAGCACACCGACCCGGCGCACACCCGAGTTCACACAGTTGGAAAGGGGAAAGTCGATAATCCTGAGGTTGCCACCAAAGGGCGTGGCCGGCTTGGCACGCTCGGCGGTGAGCCCGCCGAGGCGGCTGCCGCGTCCGCCGGCAAGCACCAGTGCAAGCGTGTCGCGGGTCAGTGTGCTGACAAATCTTCGCGGATGTTCGAAACTCATTGCTTCCGTCCCTGCTCCGGTACCTGAATCGGGAATCCACCGGGCTCCGCGGAACCGCGGCGCCTGTGCTCATGCTGCATCGAAGCAGGCGGGCGCTTGCTTGACCGCCGTCAACCCGGAAGTCCTTTTCCCCTCGCACAATGACTCCGTTGAAAGCTGAGCCGCCGGATGCTCGCTGAGCGCGGGAATCGGGCGCTCCTATCCCTGAAGCCCTGGACAAGGCGGGCGGCATGCCGATGACAAAACCCGACATCCGGAACCGGATCACGGAAGCTTCCGGCCTCGGCGCGGACTGTCTGAGGCGTCTGCGGCAGGCCCGTCACCACTTCCCGCACTCCATTCTCGGCCCCCGGGAGAGCTCGCAGGGGATGGAGATCCGCGCCTGGCTGCCCGCTGCCCGCCGCGCCTGGATTGATGAGCTTGACGCCCCCATGGAGTCGATCTCCGCTTCCGGACTCTTCCTCTGGCGGGGCGACGGATCCGCCCTTTCCCATTACCCCTATCTGCTGCGCTGGCAGGACGACCACGGTAACGAACACCTCAGTCATGACGCCTATGCCTTCCCGCCGGTAATCCCCCGGGACGAGCTGGAAAGTTTCAATGCCGGCCAACATCACCGAATCTGGACCATGCTGGGGCCGCACCCCTGTGTGAACCGCCAGGTGTCCGGAACCCGCTTTGCCGTGTGGGCGCCGAATGCCGAACGCGTCAGCGTGGTGGGAAACTTCAACCAGTGGGACGGGCGGCGCCACCCCATGAGCTGCCACCAGGATTCAGGTGTCTGGGAGCTTTTCATCCCGAATGTGGCCCCCGGGGAGTTGTACAAGTACGAAATCCGCAATGCCGCTTCCGGAAAGGTCCTGCTGCGGGCAGACCCCTGTGCCCGCCGCTTTGAGCAACCTCCCCACCCTGCCTCGGTGGTCACTTCCCGCTCCGCCTGGCGGTGGTCGGACCAGGACTGGATGGCCGCGCGCGGGGACTGGCAGCATGCGCCGATCTCCATCTATGAACTGCACCCCGGTTCCTGGCAGCAACGCGACGACGGCGGGCGACTCGACTACCGGGAACTGGCCGAACGGCTCGTCGACTGGCTCGACAGAACCGGTTTCACCCATGTTCAGCTGATGCCCGTCACCGAATACCCCTTCAACGACTCCTGGGGCTACCAGGCCACCGGGTACTTTGCCGCCACCCGGCGCTACGGCGGCGAGGATGATCTTCGCTACCTGGTTGATACGCTGCACCGGAACGGCTACGGCGTCTATGCCGACTGGGTGCCCGCGCACTTTCCGCGCGACGATCATGCCCTCGCCGACTTTGATGGCACGCCCCTTTTCGAACACCACGAACCACACCTTGGGCAGCACCCCGACTGGGGAACCCTGATCTTCAACTACGGACGCAACGAAGTCCGCGCCTTTCTCATTTCCAGTGCCCTGTACTGGCTCGAGCAGTTTCACCTGGACGGGCTGCGCGTGGATGCGGTCGCCTCCATGCTGTATCTCGATTATGGTCGCGACGAGGGCGACTGGGTTCCCAACCGCCATGGCGGAAACGAGAACCTGGACGCGGTGTCCTTTCTCAGGGAGCTCAACACCGTTACCCACGGCGAGTGCCCGGGCACGGTCACCATGGCCGAGGAGTCCACCGCCTGGCCGCAGGTGAGCCGCCCCACCTGGCTGGGCGGGCTGGGCTTCAGCATGAAATGGAACATGGGCTGGATGAATGACACCCTGACCTACATGCAGATGGACCCGGTGCACCGGCATTTTCACCATGACCAGCTCACCTTCGCGCTGCACTACGCCTTCACGGAGAATTTCATACTTCCGCTTTCCCACGACGAAGTGGTGCACGGCAAGCGCTCCATTGTCGAGAAGATGCCCGGCGATCGCTGGCAGAAGCTCGCCAACACAAGGCTTCTCTACTGCTGCCAGTTCAGCTTTCCCGGAAAAAAGCTGCTTTTCATGGGCAACGAGTTCGGCGTCTACAGCGAATGGGACCACAACGTGACGCTGGACTGGAGCCTTCTCTCGTCCCACGAGCATGCATCCCGCGAGCAGGGCGGGCTGCTTGCCATGGTCCGCGACCTGAACCATCTCTACCGGAGCCTTCCCGCCCTGCATGCCCATGACTTCGAGCCGGAAGGGTTCGAATGGATAGACTGTCATGACGCGGACCAGTCCGTACTCAGCTATCTGCGCCTCGGCGGCGGCAGCCATGCAGTGGTGGTCCTCAACTTCACGCCGGTGCCCCGCCGCAACTATCGCATCGGCGTACCCGGTGAAAGCCCCTACCGGGAGATCTTCAATTCCGATTCCCGCTTCTATGGCGGCAGTGACCTGGGAAACGGCGGTCTGATCAGAACATGGCACAGCCCCTGGATGGGGCGCGAACATTGCCTGGAGCTGACCGTACCACCGCTGGGCGGGATAATCCTCACACCGGAGGTGAAATGATGCACCGGATCCTTTTCGTGGCCAGCGAAGTGCAGCCACTGATGAAAACCGGCGGGCTCGCCGACGCGGTTGCCGGGCTGGCCACGGCCCTGCACCGAAGGGGCCATGATGTGCGTATCCTGATGCCCGGCTATGCGGACACGCTTGCACGTACGCGCGAGTGCCAGGCAGTGCCCGGTTACCGCCCGCCCGAGGGGCTGGAGCACACACGCCTTCTCGCCAGTCGGCTTCCGGGTTCCGCGCTGCCGGTGTGGCTGCTCGACGCCCCGGGCTTTTCCAACCGTCCCGGCGACCCCTATAACGACCGGCAGGGCCGGGCTCGGCCGGACAACCATGCCCGCTTTGGCGCCCTGTGCCACACGGCGGCAGCCATCGGCGCCGGCACCGCCGTGCCCGACTGGCGGGCCGACATCGTCCACTGCCATGACTGGCATACCGGTCTGGTGCCGGTGTACGCAATGCTGCAGCGGCTCCCGGCAAGCATCGTCTTCACCATTCACAACCTGGGCTACGACGGACGCTATCCCGAAAGAGTTCTTGAGCCCCTTCGTCTTCCCGCCTGGCTCTGGCATCCCGAGGCACTGGAGTACTACGGCAGCCTGTCGTTCATCAAGGGCGGTCTCAATTTTGCGGACCGGCTGACTACCGTCAGTCCCACCTATGCCCGGGAGATTCTCACACCCGATCATGGGGAGGGGCTCGAAGGGATCCTCGGTGAACGCGCGAACAGGCTCTGCGGAATCCTCAACGGCCTGGACAGGGAAACCTGGGACCCGCAGAGCGACCCCCACCTTGCCTATCACTACTCACGCTCGGCCCCGGGCAACAAGCGACACCTGCGGACGGCGCTGCGCAAGGAGTTTTCCCTGGGCAATCACCGGGACATCCCCCTGGTGGCCGTGGTGGGCCGGTTGGCGCACCAGAAAGGCATTGACCTGCTGCTTCGGGCGTTGCCGGATCTGATGAAAATGCCGGTTCGCCTGCTGATACTGGGAAGCGGCGAACCGGAATTCGAGCGACAACTGACCAGCGCCGCACGCCGCTGGGCCGGACGCATGCAGGTGCATATCGGGTATGAGGAGGCCCTGGCCCACCGCTTGCTCGCCGGCTCGGACATGCTCCTGATGCCTTCGCGGTTCGAGCCCTGCGGGCTGGTACAGCTGCAGGCGCTGCGCTACGGCACCATCCCTGTGGTCCGCCACACCGGCGGGCTGGCAGACACCGTGGTGGACGCTACACAGGAGTCACTTCGTTCCGGCAGCGCCACCGGCATCACCTTTCCCGGAACCTCGGCGGAAAGCCTGCTGGAGGCGATGCAGCGCGCCCTGGAACTTTTCGGCCACAAGACCCTGTGGCATGCCCTGGTTCGCAATGCCATGGCCCAGGACTTCAGCTGGGACAGCAGCGCGAGGGCCTACGAAACGCTGTATCAGGAAACCCTGCTCGAACGCTTCAATGGCAGCCAGTCATTCCCGCTCCCGGTGCGCAGGGCCGTCAACGCCTGAGCAGAGTCATGCCGTGAGCTTGCCGGTGCCATGAGCCTGCCGGACGGTTTTTGGGGGATAAGCCCGGAAAGGCGGCCGGCATGACTGTGTGAAAGGGGAAGGAAGAAAAAGGGACGGTCGGTATCAGGACAGCCCCCATCGCTACATCACAGTACACCGCTGTCCGAACTTGCGGAAAAAGCCCCGGCGCCGCAACTGGCGCCTTTCAGGCACAACAAGGCGCGATCCGGCACAGCAATCAGCGTACCGCTGACCTGACCGCCGGTTATCTTCGCCATTCGGCCTGAAGATCCTGACATTCACTCCACCAGGGGCAGTCGGTCTTTTCACACCGGAAGCGCACGGACGTGGCAAAACAGGGCTCAAGGCCCTGACGAACCTGCAGGGCCCAGATCGCCCACCGCCGCGCGGTACCACTTTCCGGAAAGTGAGCGGATTCGCCCGCGACTGCGTTCATCAGATTATCGTGAAGCGTATTCGGTGCCTCCATGGGTCCACTCCCATCCGGGTTCATTGATCCTCTCCGGACACCCTAGTAGATCCCGGCGGCAACGATTTGACGGCGGTCAATGAATCACCCCGCCCGCCAGAGAGACCACGTATCTCCGGCAACCAGGACGATGCGACAGGATTGACCGCCATCAACCCCGGCTCTCCGAGCGCCCGTTATCGTGGGAGCCATGACCCGACCGCACGGACGTCCATGGCCCGGAAAGGGCCCGCCATGGAGCGAGCATCAATGACTTCGGAACCCCGGATTGAGCTGGTCATCTTCGGCAGCACGGGCCATCTGGCCCAGCGAAAACTGTTCCCGGCGCTATTTCGCCTGTACCGGGCCGGGCTGGCGGATTCGCTGGAGCGGGTAGTTGCCACCGGGCGCACGGAGCAGTCGAGCGAAGCGTTTCGACAGCAGACGGGGAAGCAGGTGCGGGCCGCGACAGCCGATGCCGGCCGGGAGCCCGGAACCTGGGCGGATTTCGAAGCACGCATCCACTATCAATGCCTCGACGCGGGGCAGCGGACCGACTTCCTGGCCCTTCGGCCGGTGCCGGACACGACCGGCGTCATACGCATCTACTATCTGGCCACGCTTCCTTCACTGTACGGCACTATCTGTGAACAGCTCGGTGAAGCCGGGCTGGTGAACCGCCAGTGCCGCGTGGCGCTGGAGAAACCGCTTGGCCACGATCTTCACAGCTGCCGGGAAATCAATCGTCAGGTTCAGCAGTATTTCCCGGAATCGGCGATATTCCGCATCGACCACTACCTGGGCAAGGAGTCCGTACAGAACCTGCTCGCCCTGCGCTTCGGCAACAGCTTCTTCCCGCCGCTCTGGGACAGCCGTCATATCGATAATGTGCAGATCACCGTGGCCGAGTCCATCGGCATAGAGGGACGCGTCGACTATTACACCAGCACCGGTGCATTACGCGACATGGTCCAGAATCACATGCTGCAGATGCTGTGCATGGTGGCACTGGAGCCGCCGCCAAGGCTCACGCCGGACTTCATCCGCGATGAGAAGATCAAGGTGCTTGACAGTCTGGTTCCCATGAGCCCGGAAAAGGCTCCGGCCCTGACGGTGCGGGGCTGTTACACCGCCGGTGCAATCGATGGCGGGCCGGTTCCCGGGTTCGCCGAGGAGGCCGGAGACCGGGCGGATGAGAACCTGGAAACCTTCGTTGCGCTGCGTGTGGATATCGAGTCCTTTCGCTGGGCGCAGGTGCCCTTCTATCTGCGTACCGGAAAACGCCTGGCCCGGGGATATTCCGAAATCGCCATCACCTTCCGCAAGCATCCTTTTTCCCTTTTCCCGAATGATCCCCACGATCAGGAGAACAGACTGGTAATCGGTCTGCAGCCGGAAGACACCATGACCCTGCACATGGTCAACAAGCTCCCCGGACTTTTTCCACGCCTGCACCTTCAGCCCACGGCACTGGATCTGACCAGCACGCATGGGCCGCAGGGCGAACAGCGCCACGATGCCTACGAAAAACTCCTGCTGGATCTGTTCAACGGCGACCAGACCTTCTTCATGCGCGGGGATGAAACGGAAGCGGCCTGGCGCTGGACGGACACGGTCATCGAAGCCTGGCGGTGGAGCAGACTTCCGGTCAGGCCCTACGCCGCCGGCACCATGGGGCCGGAGTCTGCCTCGGCACTGATTGAACGGGATGGACGCAGCTGGCATGAATGACAACCTTCAGACCTTCTTCTGCACGGACCGGCATGATCTGGAACGCAAGCTTGCCACCAGTATCGCCCGGCGCCTGCGCACTGGCCGGACCACCCACAGGAGCATAGCGCTGGCACTTTCCGGCGGAGAAACGCCGGCAAATCTTTACCGCCGGCTGGCCAGGGAGGACCTCCCCTGGCATGACGTGTTCGTGACCCTGGTGGATGAACGCTGTGTTTCGGCCGACCACCCGGACAGCAACGAAGCCATGGTACGCCGCAACCTGCTCATCGGGGATGCTCGCGAAGCCCGTTTCTCCGGGCTGATCGACCGAACGGATCCGTCGAACCTCAAGCCCGTTGCCAGCCCCTGGCCCGATGGTACGACTGAAGAAATCCTTGATGTGGTGGTACTGGGTATGGGCCGGGACGGGCATACCGCCTCCTGGATACCGGACTCGCCCCAGCTCCATCAGGCCCTGGAACCACCCCCCGGCAGGAGTGTAGTCCGGATCGACTCACCGAGCGCGGAACACCCCCGGGTTACCCTGACCCGGCCTGCGGTGCTTCGCAGCCGGCTGATCATCCTCTACATCACCGGAAAGCCCAAGAAGGCCGTACTTGCCCGGGCCCTGGAATCGGGCCCGGTTTCCGAATTGCCAATCCGCGCGGTGCTGCATCAGCCGGAGATACCCGTGGAGGTCTACTGGGCGCCATGACCATGCATGCGACAATTACCCGGATCACCGACCGGATCATCGAACGCAGCGTCGAGACCCGCCAGGGCTACCTGTCCCGATGTGATGCGGCGGCCGCGAACTTCCCGCCCCGCCGGTCACTTTCATGCGGCAACCTCGCTCACGCCTTTGCCGCCAGCGAACCGCGCGACAAGCTGATCCTGCGTTCCGGCCAGACCATCAATATCGGCATCGTCAGCGCCTACAACGACATGCTTTCCGCTCACCAGCCGCTGCAGCACTATCCGGACATCATCCGGGAAACCGCCCGCCGCAACGGCTGCACGGCACAGTTCGCCGGCGGCACCCCGGCAATGTGCGACGGCGTGACCCAGGGCACTCCGGGCATGGAGCTGAGCCTGTTCAGTCGCGACGTCATTGCCGCGTCCACCGCCATCGCCCTTTCCCACAACATGTTTGATGCCGTCATCTGCCTCGGCGTATGTGACAAGATCGTTCCCGGGCTGCTGATCGGCGCGCTTTCCTTCGGTCACCTTCCCGCCATCATGTTTCCGGCAGGGCCCATGCGCACCGGTATCAGCAACGAGGAAAAGTCCCGGGTGCGCCAGCTCTACGCCCAGGGCAAGG
>SLJS01000215.1 GCA_007135015.1 Alcanivorax sp.
AAAGGTTTTCGTTGGCTAGAGCGGCTCGATTAACCGGTTCCCTCCCCTGCGAAGGGGGCTATCGCAAAAGGCAACTTCGCGCACAGCCTTGCTGGAGGGTCCCCTCTCCCCTGGTGGGAGAGGGACAGGGAGAGGGGGATCGAATTACGGGAAAGCATTGAGTAGTGCGGCTACCGTAGCCTTCCCCCTCTCCCCAACCCCTCTCCCACCAGGGGAGAGGGGCTTACTACGGACACTGCCCCGCCCTATCTCGCGACTTGCGACTCACCGCTTGCCGCTCGGCTCGCGCCCTGGAGGGGCGCCAGCGGCGGAACCTGCTCGTGCAGGAACCAGCGTTCGGTCACCACCTTGCGGGTGAACCAGCCGGTGCGCATCAGCGGCGGCGCCAGCGTCGTCTTGACCCACTCCGGAAGCTGCGGCCCGCTGTGCTCGTCGCCGCGCTTGCCGAAGCGCTCGCGGATTACCTTCTCGTACTCCGCTCTCACGGTTTCCGGGTTATCGCTGAACCGGTCGAGCAGTTCCGCCGCCATCAGGGATGACTCCACCGCCGGACGGATGCCCTCGCCGCTCTGATCATAGGCCAGCCCCGCGGCATCACCCACCAGCAGGCAATTCTCGGCGGTCAGCGGCCGGCGGGCCCGGCCATGGAGAAGATAGGCATGACCCTTGTAGCGTCCGGGAAGGTCTTCGGGAATCCGGCCGGTATCCTTCATGAACTGCACGAAGTCTTCCAGGTGCGCGGAAAGCTGGTGGTTGTCCTGCCGGCCCAGGCCGATGTTGAGGTAATCGTCCTTGCGGAACACCCAGGCATAGCCCTTCAGGTCCCGGCAGAACCACAGCTCCGGCGTATCCCCGCGCGCCGCGCACTGGCGGGACTGCTCCGGCGTCATCTCGAATTCCACTTCCTTGGCGGTCACCGCCTGTTCGTGACCACCCGGGCCTTCACCCAGCCGGGCGGCCACCGGACAGAAGTGCCCGCCGGCGCCCACCAGCCAGGGCGCGCGCCAGCGGCCGTTGACCTCCCAGTGCCCGTTCCGGTGCTCGAGACTGCGCAGCTTCTCGCCCAGGGCCTTGTCCGCTCCGGAACGCTCCAGCAGATAGTGATCGAACTCGCAGCGGCGAATGCCGTAGCTCACCGGCTCGTCACCGTGGTCGTTGTCCACCGGAGGCTGACCCATGAGCCCGATGCGAAAACGGTGAATCGGCTGAAGAACATTTTCCCGGGCGTAGTCCGCGGTATCGACCTCCAGCGACCGCAGCACCGCCGGGGTCACCCAGCCGGCACAGGTCTTGTCCCGCGGGAAGGTGGCCTTGTCCACCACCAGCACCCGCCAGTTCCGCTTCGTCAGCGCCCGCGCCAGAGTGGAACCGGCGGGGCCGCCGCCCACCACGATCAGGTCATATTCATCCATCCGCCCACTCCGTCGGTGCAGCCGGCTGCTCATACATGTGTTTGCGGTTGCGCGGCACCTGGTTGGAACTGGGCGGCGCGAACACCACCTGGAAGAGCTGCAGCCCCCCACTGAGGAAGGTCGCCACTGAGCCGGCCAGATACAGCTCCCAGGCACGGACGAAGTTTTCGTCATAATCCCGGGCCACTTCATCGCGATGCTCGCGAAAACGCTCCAGCCAGTGCTCCAGGGTCTGCGCGTAATGCAGCCGCAGGTTTTCCACATCCAGCACCGAGAACGGCTGGTGTTCGAACAGCTCCATCAGCTCCCGGATGCTGGGCACGTATGCACCGGGGAAGATGCGCTTTTCGATCCAGCCGTTGATGGGCCGCGGATGATTGCGCCCGATGGTGTGAATCAGCCCCAGCCCTTCCGGATGGAGGCAACGGTCGATCACCCCGGCCAGCGCCTTGTAGTTGGCGGGCCCCACGTGCTCGAGCATGCCCACGGAGACAAAACGGTCACAGGATCCGCTGATATTGCGGTAGTCGTCCTCAATGTACTCGACACGATCGGCGATGCCCTCTTCCCGGGCTTTTTCCCGTGCGTACGCGATCTGTTCGCGGGAGATATTGAACGCACGCACCTTCACGCCGTGGTGTTTCGCCATGTAGCGGGCCAGCCCACCCCAGCCGCAGCCGGCTTCGATTACCTGCTGGCCGGGTTCGAGCTGCAGCTTGCGGCACACATGCTCCAGCTTCGCCAGCTGCGCCTGCTCCAGGGTATTGTCCGGGCTTTCGAAATAGGCGCAGGTATACTGCATGGCCGCGCGATCGAGCCAGAGGCTGTAAAACTCGTTGCCCAGGTCATAGTGGTGATGGATGTTGCCCCGGGCGTCATTGAGATCCGCGCCCTCGCGCGCCTGATCCCGCCACATCCAGTCCAGCCAGCGGGGCACCCGGTCCGAGCCCCTGTAAAGGTGCTCAACCAGCACCACCATCACTTCCTTGAGATCGCCCTGCACCTCGATGCGGCCACTGCTGTAGAGATCGCCGAAACCCAGGTTGGGCTGGCGCAGCAGTTTGTAGAGCGCTCCGCGATCACGGATGGTGATGCCCATGTCGCGGTCGTGCGGACCCACCGAATAGCCGTCCCAGAGGCTTACCTGCAGCGGCGGTGAACCGATCAGCTCATAAAGCCGCTGTATCAGCCATCTCTCCGGCGCCAGGGCCGCGCCACTGGATGGTTGCTCCCCACCGGGTACCGCAAGGGGATTGCGCTCCCGGTCCACTGTCTGTTCCGTATCACGCGGCATGGCTAACCTCCACAGATCCATGTTGAATACACACCAGCCCGCCTCTCCGGCAGGTCTTCAGTATAGGAACAGGCGCCGACGCGTACAAACCCACACCTTGACGCGGGTCATACTCCCCGGCGATAGGGAAGGTGGGCACGCGCCTGCTCCATATAGTCAGACACCGCCCGGGCCTCCTCGTTACAGAAGTCCCTGACCGCGGCATGAAAGCGCGGGTCCGACAGCCAGTGCAGAGAGCGGGTCAGGCGCGGTTCGAAGCCGCGCAGCAACTTGTGCTCACCCTGGACTCCGGGGTCAAACCCCTCCAGATCCCTTTCAATGCAGAACTCGATGCCCTGGTAGTAACAGAGTTCGAAGTGCAGCCCGTCCAGGTCCTCCAGGGTGCCCCAGTAACGCCCGTACAGGCGCTCGCTGTCGAACAGATAGAGTGCGGCGGCCAGCAATTCGCCATGACGGGACGCGGTCACCATCATCAGTTGCTCGGCCATGGTGGCAAACAGGCGTTTGAAAAAGTCCGGATGAAGATAGGGCCGTTGCCCCCGGCGCAGATAGGTCAACGCATAACACTGATGGAAGTGCCGCCACCAGCTTTCCGGAATGTCCGCCCCGACGGCGCGCTCGACCGCCACGCCCTGCTCGGCCACCTTCCGGCGTTCGCGCCGCAGGTTCTTGCGCTTGCGTGACATCAGCGCCGCGAGGAATCCGTCGAAGTCGTCGTAACCGCGATTGACCCAGTGGAAGTGACAGCCGAGGCGTTCCACCAGCGGCAGCTCGCGCAGCGCCTCCCGGGTGGCGCTGTCGGGAAACAGCAGGTGCCAGCCGCTGGCGCCGCTTTCCGCCACTTCCTCGCGCAACAGCCTGTCCACCCGGGCGGCCGGGTCCGCGCATTCGCCCCGCCAGCGCGGGCCGGGCACGGGGGTGAACGGCACCGCCGTAACCAGCTTGGGGTAATAGCGCAGTCCGACCCGCTCGTAACCGGCCGCCCATCCCTGGTCAAACACATACTCGCCCATGGAGTGCCACTTGCGGTACAGGGGCCAGACACAGCTGTCGTCCGGGCCATGCAGCGGCTCCCAGCCGGTGACTCCGCCCACCGCCCCCGTTTCCTCCAGGGCGGCGAGAAACTCCCTGCGCAGGAACGGATAGCGAAGCCGGTTGCCCCCGGTGCGGGCGGACCCGGGACGCTCGTCATCCACAGCGGGTTCCGGGTCAATGCGATTCTGTGCCATACAGCGGCCCGTGGTTTACACTGTCGCGGGCTTCGCCGGTCCCTTGTCCGCCCCGGCATCAGCCCCTTCAACCGTTCCGGTGTGTCCTTCCGGGACGGCGCCATGAACGCGCTGTCTCCGTCAGGCCCCCTGTGATGCGGCGCCCATTGTCGCACCGGAGCCATGATTCACCCCAACAACAGAAGGTAACGTCAATTATCATGCAGAACAGCAAGTCCTCTTCACTGTTTTACGGCTCTGCAGCGCTTGTTCTCTTGCTGGCCGGTCTGGCCCTGTTTCTGATCTCTCCCCTGTGGCTCCACCTGCTGTACGACCCGGGACGCATTACCGAACCGGCGCTTGCGCTGGCACGGCTGGCGGGCGCCGGCCTGATCCTGGCGGCGGGGCTGAATCTGCTGTGCCTGCTGCGCCCGGAATCCGCCCGGCCGCTGCACGCCATGGTGCTGGTCTTTCTCGTACTGGCGGCCGCGGGAATGACCCTGGTGGTCAGGGACCAGGGACTGCCCCTGGCGCTCAACGAACACTGGTGGCTGTGGGCCCTTCCCCTGGTCTACGCGCTGCCCCTGATTCCCCTGCGCATGCCCCGGAAGCTGACCGGTGAGGAACATGGCGAGGTCAAGTGGTTCAACCCCCGCAAGGGCTTCGGTTTCATTGTCGCCGATGACGAGCGCGAGGTCTTCGTGCATTTTCGCGCCCTGCAGAACGGAGGCCGCCAATCCCTGCGCCCGGGCACCCGGGTCCGCTTCCGCACCCGCGAGACGGACCGGGGTGAGCAGGCGCAGGATGTGTATATAGAAGGATAGGGACAAGGGGCACGGGGCAAGGGGCAAGGGACAGGGGGCAAGGGGTAAGGGGTAAGCGCCGAGCGCCAAGGGCCGAGAGGGCCTGGCAAAAGGATCTCAAGGATGACCGTTATTCAGGTCCGGGCGAGCTCGGGGTTTTGGGTTTTCCGATCGCCGAGGGCCGGCCGCTGACCGCCAGCCAGCCGATGGACCAGAGCCACAGCAGCGGGTCCATCAGATGGTCCCAGAGATTGATCGCCGGGAGCCATCCCGTGGCGAAAGCAAACTGGCCGGCCACCAGGATCAGGCAGAGGGCATAGGCCCGAACCACCCAGGCGACCAGCCCCAGCAACAGCAGGGCGGTACTAAGGCGAAAATCACCGAAGCCTGCCCCGTAGAGCCCCTCCAGCGGCACGAATCCCCACTGGGTGCCATAAACCAGCAGGCCTGCCGGCGCCACCAGCAGCGCCACCGCCTGAAGATACTCCCGGGGCAGCCGGTATGACGCGCCGCAGCGCTCGGCCAGAGCCAGCAGGGCCAGGGCGGCGGCGGTCACGCTCAGGCCGCCAGCGCCGCCGGCGTGCTCCACCACCGTGGCCGGAGTCCAGGTCAGCGGCAGCAATCCCCAGAGCGCCAGCACAACCGGCGGCACCGCCGCCACCGGGCCCCGCAGCCGCAACAGCCATGCCAGCGCAAAACCGGCCACCAGTCCACAAGTGAGCGCCGCGCCGATCATTGCGCCTCCCCGGCTACAAGCCGTGCATGGAGCAGCCGGCAATCGCCGGTGACATGGAGCAGATGCAGCCGCCCGTCCCGGGTGTGCCGGGCGGCGGGCAGGGAACCGGCACAGTTGCCGCTTTGACCGGTTTCCAGCGCCGCCGTTTCCCGTTCGCGCCAGCCGGCGCCTCCATCCCGGCTTTCCTGGACACGCAGGATCTCCCGACCGTCGCGCTGCGTCACCGAAAGCAGCCACCACCAACCCGCCCCCCGACGGACCGGCGTGAATCCGTCGGAAACCTCATCGGGCAGATCCATTTCCAGAGGCCGCCAGTCGATGCCGCCATTCGCGGTAGCCCGGGACCGGGCTCCAGGCCCGGTGAGCAGCAGCGCCTCGGCCCGGTTTTCCACCAGCAACCCGGGAGCCGACCGGCCGGCCCGGGAAGGGCCGGCGGGGTGCAGCCCCCGCACGTCACCGTCCGGGCCCAGTCGCAGCAGCGCCATGCGTCCGGTGCCGGGCGCATGCAGCGGCAGACCGGTGCCGCCGTCGGCCAGGGCCACGGCGGGGCCGGCATGCCAGTTCACCCCGGGGACCGACGCCAGCGGCAGCGGCCGCTCCCGGCCGTCACGCAGGAGATGCCACTGCTGCCCCACCCCCGTCCGCCGGCGCAGGAGAATGGCGGGCTCTTCCCACCCGCTGACCATCACCGCCTGCAACAGCCCACGCCGCCCGGCATTCACCTCCGACAGTGTTTCAGTGGTCCAGGACGCCTCGCCATCGCCGGTGCGCGCCAGGCGCAGGGAAGGCCCCTCCCGCCAGAACGCCACCAGCCGGTTGCCACGGGCCATCAGCTGGGCATCCGCCAGCTCCGGCGATGCGGCCAATTCCGTTATCGACCAGGCCGGAGTGGCCACCTCCATGCCCCCCGGCGAGGGCTGAAAGCCCTCCGGGGCGTCCCACAGATGCTCCGGCAGGCCGGCATAGTAGCCCGCCACCAGCAATGCGCCCACGGCCAGATGCGCGCCCCGCCGCCAAAGGTTTCCGCTCATGACCACAACCCCGTCAGTACCCGACCGGCGCCGAAACCGGACAGATCGTAAAATCCGTAAACAAATCAGTCCTTTGTGTGGATTATTTTGTAAAAAGTGACTTGTGTCACATCTCTGCCGCTGCTAGGTTTGATCTATTCATGGGCTCCCGGCCACATTACCGATTAACAGGCCGATAACAGAACAAGAAACAGGTGGCTCCCCGTGCACAACGAAACCAGGGCGGAACGCCCGGAGAACCTCACCCCACGAGACCCCGAAAAACTGGCCCGCCGACTGGCGGATCAGGAGGGTCTCAGTCAGCTGTTGCAGGACACCGCCGATATTCTGGTGCTGACCCAGGACGAGGAAGGCCGGGTGCTGTCCATCAACCGCTATGGCCGCTGGCTGTGCAATGTAACAGAGCGGGAGATGCTGCGCCGCCCTTTCCGGGAGCTGCTTGCGGAAACGCCCTCGGAGCTGCAACGCAGTTTCGGGGAGATACTGCGCGGTGAGCGCCACAGCTACCGGCATGAAACCCCCCTTCGCCAGTCCGACGGCAGTTCCCTGCTGTTTTCCTGGTGGCATACCGCCTGGCAGATCAATGGCGGGCGCAAGCAGCGCATCGTCAGCATCGGACTGGATATCTCCGATCAGCGAATCGCCGAGGAACACATCGGCTGGCTCTCCGACCACGACCCACTCACCGGGCTGTTCAACCGCCGGCGCTTCATCGAGGAAGGCCGCCGCTGGCTGGCACAGAGTTCCTCCGGCCAGGGCTTCACCCTGATGCTGCTGGATCTGGACCAGTTCCGTGACGTGAATGACCTCAACGGCCACCACCAGGGCGACCGGCTGCTCCAGCAGGTGGCCCACGCCCTGCGCCAGCAACTGCGTGATTCGGACGTGATCGCGCGGCTGGGCGGAGACGAGTTCGGCATCCTTCTGGGCAGCACCAACACCAGGGCGGTGGAACAGGCCGCCCGGCGCTGCTGCGACGCACTGCGTGGCATGGAAATTCGCCAGGACGAGGGTACACATCTTCCGGTGACCACCAGTATCGGTATCACCCTGGCGCCCCGGGATGGCGAAACCATCGAGGAGTTGCTCAGCAACGCGGATATCGCCATGTACGAGGCCAAGGCCAGCGGCCGCAATGCCTGGTACATCTTCGACGGGGAGAAACCCTACCGCGAACGCATTCATGAGCGCGCCTACTGGGAGAAGCAGTTGCAGCGGGCACTGGAGGCCGACACCCTGGAGATGCACTTCCAGCCGATCATGGAGATCGCCAGCGGAGAGAACACCCACTATGAAGCGCTGCTGCGCGCCCGCGACGAAGACGGCAAGATCCTTCCGCCGCCCAGCCTGATCGACTGCGCCGAGCGCAATGGCATGATCCACGCGCTGGATGAACAGGTGATCCGGCAGGTCTTCAGCCATGTCTCGCAACTGCAGGACGACAAACTCTGCCTGGCCATCAACCTTTCGGGGCTGTCGCTGCAGAACCCGCGTCTGGTGGACCACATCCGCGACTGCCTGCTTACCTACCGGGTCGCGCCGGAGCGCATCATCTTCGAAATCACCGAGACCGCCGCCCTGGCGGATATCGGCAACGCCATCGATACCATGAAGGCTCTGCGCAGGATCGGCTGTCGCTTTGCCCTGGACGATTTCGGCGTGGGTTTCTCCTCACTCTACTATCTGAAGAAGCTGCCCGTGGATTTCGTCAAGATCGACGGCTCCTTCATCCGCAACTTGCTGGACGAGCCGGAGCACCAGGTGCTGATCAAGGCCCTGGTGGACGTCGCCCACGCCTTTCAGCTGCAGACCGTGGCGGAATTCGTGGAAAACGAACAGATCCTCGAGGCGCTTCGCGAGCTGGGTGTCGACTACGCCCAGGGCTACCACATCGACCGGCCCCAGCG
>SLJS01000039.1 GCA_007135015.1 Alcanivorax sp.
ACCTTCCCGTACAGATTGAAGGCATCGTTTTCGTCCACGAAAACGATCCAGATTTCCATATCCTGGCCGGCGGGAATTTCGTGATCCAGCCGTACCTGTAGTCCCTTGGCGGACATGTCCACGGAACTGCCGTAGACCTGTACCGGCTTCTTGCCGGGTTCTTCGGAGGGCAGCTCCATGCGAATGGACAGGGGTTCTTCCCTGGGAAGCCTCGGATAGCGGCGCTTGTCGCGGTTGTCAGTCATGATTGTTTCTTCTTCTAGCCAAAGACAATGCGATCCACCACCAGTGCGGTGATCGCCATCAACGCCGTGACCCCTCCGAGGAACAGCAGCAGCATCCACAGGGGGCGGAAGTTGGACGGCGGCGGCTCCGTGGGCCGCCGGCCGTCGGGGTACTTCTCGGGATTGCCGTTCCCGTTGTTTTCGCTCATGGCATCCGGTTACCGATGATCAATGGTCTGGAATACCCACTCATGGATGGTATCAGACATCAGAGGCACAAAGGCAACGGTAAGCAGTGCCGTGAAGAGTACACATATTGGCAGCAGGAATTTCTCGTAACGGTCCCAGAAGCTGCCTACCTTGAGCTTGGCGTCATCCACCGCCTTTTCTCCCACCACTTGTCGGGTTAGCAGGTGGTTTAGCGCCACCGGTGGTGTCACATACCCCAGCTCGAAGGCCACCAGACACATCATCCAGAAGTGCAGGGGCTCGATCCCGTTGGCAATTGCGACGGGGGCAACGGTGGCGTTCACCAGAATTACCGCCCCGTAGGGGTCCATGATCATGCCGATGCCCACCAGCAGGAAGACCAGCATCAGGGCCACCAGCCACACATTGGCGAAGGCGTCCGGAAGGTTCTCCATCAGCCCGGTGCGTTCAATGATGCCGCCCACGCTGACCGACAGCGCCATCAGCATCAGCAGGGCGCCGATATGGCCGGTGGTCTCATTGGTGGCGTGGCGCAGCGCGCTCTCGAATCCGCGCGGGCGCGGGTCGCCGCCGCTGGTCTCGTCCGTGTCCAGGCCCAGGTCCGTGCCGGTTTTCCTGGACAGCACGTACTCGTAGAGCAGGAAGCCGAGCAGGATCACCGGCAGGATGATGGGCGCGGAGAACTCGTCGAGCTGACGGTCCAGCACCAGATTGAAGAACATCACCACCAGCGCAATGATGACCACATAGGGAAGAATGGGCCGCAGCCGCCGAATGCTCACCGGCAGCGCCTCACGCACCGGTTCGATCCGGATTGGTTCCTTCCTGGCAATCTGAGAATAGATCAGGAAGAAGAAGATCGTCATGAAGAAGATCTTTATCCCGGAGCCGTAAAGTTCCGTGGTGGTGACCGCGTTGTTCAGCGCGGCGATGATTACCACCAGCAGGCAGGGTCGCAGTACCACACCCAGGGAGCCGGACATGGCCGTGGTGGCCAGCGCCATCTGGGGCCGGGCCCCGGCGCGCATCAGTTCATTGAAGATCACCGCGCCGGCGGCGATCACGAAGATTCCCGAGGCGCCGGTGTAGGCGGTGGGCACCGCGGTGACCAGCAGCACGACGAAGCAGAGCAGCTCCGGCGACATCTTCCAGGGTCGGAAGACATTGAACACCAGCTGCGCCAGCCGGGTCTGCTTGAGCATCATCCCGATCCAGATGTACAGGGCCAGGTTCAGGAACAGGGTGGAGTGTTCCATCATCATGCCCAGATAGACGCTCAGGCCATGGTAGTAGCCGTCCGCCATGAAACGGATGCCGGCGCTGAGAGCCATGAAGGTGTACAGCGGTATGGCGATGGGCGCGGCCGCCCAGTTGCCGCCCGGCTCCAGATCCCTGGGCGGTTTTCGCACCAGGTGGAACAGGGTGAAGAACGTCAGCAGGCCGAAGCCGCCGATCCAGAAATAATTCAGGTAGAAGTGGCTGACCTGGATGCCTTCCTCAATGGCCGCCATCTGGCCGCGCATGTAGTAGATCGAGGAGATCAGCAGCAGGGAGTTGCCCACCAGCTGGGCGCCCGTGGCGACATAGAAATCCGCATGGTTGCGCTGGGGCCGTATGGCGATATGGCGTCGGTTGAAGGTGGTGGTGGCGGCACACAGCAGTACCAGCAGGGTGAGTAGCAGTCGCTGGTATCGGCCCAGGCCGGTGACCACCTCGGCGACGGTCATCTCCACGTTGCGGAATGCGACCACCCCCGGGGTTACGCGCTCCTGGACGCGCTCGAACTGGGCCCAGCGGTTCCGGCAGACCTCCCTGGCTCCTTCCAGTGATCGTCGTACTGCCTCTTCGTCGATCTCGTCATCGAAGAGATCGGCCAGCGGGTCGTCGGCGCGCTCGGCCTCGCGCTCGGCAATAACCCGTTCGACTTCTTCATCGAGGTCCTTGTCCGGGTCGCAGGTGGGCTCCTGGATGGCGCCAGCCTGGCGCAGCAGGAAGTACTCCTCCCAGGTGGCCTCACCGATGCGCAGCATCTGTGAATGGATGATTTCGCCCGAGGCAAGGAAGATTGTGATCAGCAGAATGATCAGCGTCGGCAGGGATGCGACCCATTCACCAATGGAACGGTTGGCGACCTTGTACTTCGATGAATTTTCCATTGCTCACCCGATTATTGGTTACCGGTCCGGGGACATGCCTCCGGCCGAGGGTTGACGGCGTCCGGATTCGTGACGAGGCGTGCGTTCAGGCCGCACAAAAGGGGCATTCTATGTCAGCCCTGCCACGGAGACCATCCCCCGGGGACGGTCTGATTGTGTTCTTGCGTCGCTTGCAGGGTGCCGGGGCAAAAAAACGGGGCCTTATCGGCCCCGTTCCGGCTGCTGAGCCGGTTATTCCGTGCGCTCCGCGCACTCCGCACGGCCCGGATCCTGGCGGCAGCGGATATTGCGCAGCAGTGACAGCATTTCTCCATCGTAGATGCCGTCGTCACGCATGCCGATCCGCGCCTCGCGCATCATCTCGTTGTATTCGCGCTGATCCGCCTCGGGAATCTCGATCCAGAGGTCCTCCGGCACGTCCTCGTAGGCGTTCTCGATCACGTTCATGCCCCGGTCGAAGAGCTCCTCGTACCAGTATTCACGGGACTGCTGGGCGAAGCCTTCGGGAAATTGCTCGTGGCGCGCGATCATCTGCAGGGTGAGCTGGCCCAGCGTATAGTTGACGATGCCGCCTTCATCGGTCAGGCCGCGATAGAGCTCCAGTGCGCTGTAGGCCGCGATCGGAGCGAAGCAGATATCCACGCTGTGGTTGTTGAACCGTCCGGCGAAGTTGGTGATGTCGGACATGACCGGGGACATGCCCACCTGGGCGGCCATGCGGCCCTGGGCCTCGTCGTACTCCATTACCGCCACGGACTTGCCGGCCAGCGCGTTGACGTTGTTGATGCTCTGGTCCTTGACGAACAGATAGGCCGCGCCCATGGGGGCCACGCCCATGACTTCGTAGGAGCCGGAGCGCATGTGCTGGTTGACGGATTCGTTGCCGCTTGCCAGCACCCGCATGACCGTTCTCAGGGTGTCGTAATCCGGGATCGAGCCCACGGAATCCAGGCTTCCGGTATAGCTGTTCAGCCGGCGCCCGCGAATCCCGGTAATGGCCGCTGCGTCGCACTGGCCGCCGGTGAGTTCTTCATAGGCGATGTTTTCGTCGGTGAAGGCACGCAGGCGCAGGTTCACGCCCATTTCCCGGGCGGCGGTGCGGTAGTCCTGCATCATGTTGAAGACGTCGCCGGAGGAGCCGACGATGTCGAACACGCACAGGGTTCTCTCCGGCAGCGCCTGGGCCTGCATGGGCAGGGACAGGGGCAGTATTGAAAGCAGTAGCGTCACCACCTTTTTGTAGCGCATTTTCTTGTCTCCGTTCTACTTCACGAGAGAGAACGGGGCAGCCGTTGCCGCCCCATCCAGGTTACAGAAGGTCTTCGATGTCGAGGTCATCTTCCTCGTCCTGATCATCCCAGAACTCGCCCAGCCGGCCAAAAGGCGTGCGCTGGCCGGTTTCCTCGGTCCAGAGGCGGTCGGAGAGGCTCCGGATCATGTGATGGGCAATAGCGTCGAGCATGCGGTAATCCGGGTCCAGGTTCTCGTCATTGGCCACGAAGTCCCGGATTGCCTGGCGCAGGCGCTCGTCATCGGCCTGGGTATAGGCGGACTGGGCATAGAGGGCGCTGCCCAGCCGGATGCCGTTGCGGAAGCCGGTTTCCGCGGCTTCCTCGAGCATGGCCCAGGCATCCACGTCCTCCGGACCCAGCGCGGGCAGGATGCTCCACAGGGCGCCGCGAACGCCTTCGGGCACGCCCCACCATTTCTGGTTGTCCAGGCACTGGGTGCCGCGAACCACCTGGGCGGGGACATTGCGGGGCACGCCCACGGAGCCGTCCGCCGACCCGTCATTGAGTACGGCCTGTACGCCGCCGATCAGGCCCACCATCCAGACCAGCTCGTCAAAGTCGTTGCGCAGCCGGGGGCAGGTGTCGTCGTCCATGCGCTTGTATTCACGGCTCAGGCGTTTATAGGCCTCGTACTGGCGTTCGGCCGCCATTGCGTGATAGCGCTTCTGGTTGGTGCGCGCATCGCGGGCTTCGTTGGTGTTGCCCGCCTGGAGGGCCCGGGAGTAACGGAGTTCTTCCTCCAGGGCCCGTTCCTCGGCGCAGGTGCTGGCGGTGACGTAGACCAGCACACCCAGCTTGTCCGGGTTGGAGCCCACGCGCTGGAAGGACATCAGCAGGGGCGTCATGGACTCGCCGATGGCGCAGCCCATGGCCGCATCTTCCTGGGTCATCATGTAGGGGAGCATCTCGTCCTGGCCAAAATTGATCAGGACGTCACCGGTAGTCTTGTAGATCATTCCGCAGCCCTGGAGCAGCAGGAAAATGATGCCGACCAGAATGGCTCTGGGGGAAGAAAATGCCTGAGAAATCCGGCCCGTAGACTTCATGTAGCGATCTCCATCTTGTTTTTTTCGCGTCGACAACCCTACAGTGGCGCCGGAATCGGCACAAGCGCCATTTTCCCCCGATACAGGGCTTTTCGGTCAGGGGTTGCGCCTCGGCGAGCAGGACGTGACGCGATAACGACTTTCGTTATTATAGAGAGGGAGTACACTGCGCGCGATACCCGGGAGATGGCTTCCGGACGCTCGCCAGACAAGGGAAGTGGCTGATATATGGTAAAAAATTCTGAGCATGAGGATCTGCGTGCCTGGCTCGGAGCCCAGCGCTCCGGGCTGGGACTGGCCGCGGGCACGGCGCGCGGCGGCCTGCGGGTACTGGAAACCCTTTCGGTGGCGGCGCGAACCGGAGGAGGCTGGCTGCTGGGCCGGCGTCCGCCCTTGCCCAGATTGCTGCGTGAGACCTTTGAAAGTCTGGGCACCACTTACATCAAACTCGGGCAGTTCATCGCCAGCTCGCCATCGCTGTTTCCCGACGACTATGTGGAGGAGTTTCAGCACTGCCTGGACCGGACATCGCCGCAGCCGTTTCATCTGATCCGGCGCACTGTAGAGGAGGAGCTCGGCCAGTCCCTGGAGGAACTGTACGACTGGGTGGACCCGGTGCCGCTGGCTTCGGCCTCGATTGCCCAGGTGCACGCCGCCCGGCTGTACTCCGGCGAAGAGGTGGTGCTCAAGGTGCAGAAACCCGGGGTCCGCCATCTGCTGCTCACCGATTTCAATTTTCTCTACCTGGCCGCCCGGGTGTTCGAGAGTCTGGCGCCGGGACTGTCGCGCTCGGCCATTTCCGGGGTGGTCGAGGAACTGCAGGCGTCGATGCTGGAGGAGTGCGACTTCCTGCGCGAGGCGGACCATCTCGAGCAGTTCAACGCCTTTCTGCAGATGACGGGTAACGACCGGGCGGTGGCACCGGTGCCGTACCGGCAGTTCTGTACCGCCCGGGTGCTCACCATGGAGCGCTTCCACGGCGTGTCGCTGACCGACCCGGAGGTACTGCGAAAGCATGTGGACGATCCCGGCGAGGCCCTGATCACGGCCCTGAATACCTGGTTTTCGAGCCTGATGCTGTGTGATTTCTTTCATGCCGATGTTCATGCTGGCAACCTGATGCTGCTCACCGACGGGCGGATCGGCTTCATCGACTTCGGCATTGTCGGGCGTATTCCGCGCAGCACCTGGGATGCCATGGCGCGCTTTTTCGATGCCATCGGCCGCGGGGACCATCACACCGTTGCCGAGTGCATGGCCATCATCGGCATGACCCGCGAAGAGGTGGACGTGGAGGCGCTATCCGAGGACATTCGCAGGTTCCAGGACCGCCTTGGCGCCGTGGACCCCGCCGTGATCATGGAGGGCGGGCAAAACGAGAAGGAGGTCAACCGGATCATGCTCGACATGATCAATATCGGCGAGCAGCACGGCATCCGCTTTCCCCGCTCCTTTGCGCTGCTGCTCAAGCAGTTCCTCTATTTCGACCGCTACATACAGGTGCTGGCGCCGGAAATGGACATGTTCAGCGACGACCGCGTGGACATGTGGGGCGCGCTGGAAGAACTCGACGACATCGAGATGCCGCCGGATCGGTTGCATTAGCCCGGATATTGCACCAAACCACTCCCATAACCGAAGGTAAGTGCGGTGATACGGGTGTTTCAGGGGCTCTCGGTCAGGTCCTTGATTGATACGGTTACGTTTGCCATGCACTTCGCTTGGTCTGGCCGCCTTCAGGCGCACATGCTCCTTCAACCGTAGTCCCTGCTACGGCTTCAGTCGCGAGCACGCCTGACGACGACCATCCGCGGCGCGAATCACATGGCATTTGGTGCAATATCCGGGCTAGGCGCCCCTTCGGGGCGCGGCTGCGAGCTACGAGCTACGGGCTACGAGGTTGCGCGGCCTTCGGCCGCTCTCCCCACCCCGACCCTCCCCCTCACGGGGGAGGGAGCCTCCTTTTCCGGTCGCCGAGGGTTTTTACGACACCCTCTTGATGGGAGAGGGGACCCTCCAGCAAGGCCGTGCCGTGAATTACCTTTTGTGATCCCCTTAGCACGGAATAGGGGATCATTCTTTAACGCTGGATTGCTCAACTCGAAGGCGCCATCCTTCTGACCGCTGCCCACTGACCGCTGAGCACTGCGCGCAGCAGGCCCGCCTGCTGCGCGCGAGCCGATGAGCAGCGTACAATCCCCCCATGATCTCCGAGCGCCCACCCCTTTCTCTTTACGTGCATCTGCCCTGGTGCGTGCGCAAGTGTCCGTACTGTGACTTCAACTCCCATGAACGCCCGGGCGAGTTGCCCGAGCAGGCGTATCTGCGCGTATTGCTGGCGGATCTGAAAGACGAGCTGGCCACGGTGCCCGGGCGGCGGATCGGGACGGTGTTCTTCGGCGGCGGCACACCCAGTCTGCTCTCGGCCGGCTTTTACCGGGAATTCCTGGCACGGCTGAACGACTCCGGGCAGCTGGCGGCGGACGCGGAAATCACCCTGGAGGCCAATCCCGGCACCCTGGAGGCAGGGCGTTTCGAGGGCTTTCGCGAGGCGGGGATCAACCGGCTGTCGATCGGCGTGCAGAGCTTCGATGCCCTGCAGCTTCACAACCTGGGGCGGATCCACGGGCCGGAGCAGGCCATGGCCGCCGCCCGGGCAGCCCGCGCCGCCGGTTTTGATGACTTCAATCTCGATCTGATGCACGGCCTGCCGGGCCAGACACCGGGCCAGGCACTGAATGACCTGGAGCAGGCCATTGCCCTGGCGCCCACCCATATCAGCTGGTACGAGCTGACCATCGAGCCCAATACCGCCTTCTGGTCCCGGCCGCCCGAGCAGCCGGACCCGGACCGCATGGCAGAGACCGAGGAGGCTGGTTTCGCGCTGCTGGCCGGACACGGCTACCAGCGCTATGAAATTTCCGCCTTCGCCCGGGAAGACCACCAGTGCCGGCACAACCTGAACTACTGGCACTTCGGCGACTATCTGGGGATCGGCGCCGGCGCCCACGGCAAGCTCACCACGGCGGAGGGTATCCTGCGGTACCGCAAGACCCGCCGGCCGGAGGACTACATGGATGCCGGGACCACCTCGACCGCCGGTCCCGGGCGGGTGGGCGAAACGTTGATCCCCGAAGCGGAGCAGCCGCTGGAGTTCCTGATGAACGGCCTGCGGCTGGTCGAGGGTGTGCCGCGCGAGTGGATGGAATCACGGACCCGGCCGGGCACGGCCCCGGTGGACCGCCGGCTGGCGGCGCTGCGGGAGCAGGGCCTGCTGGTGGCGGACCCGGAAAGGCTGGCCTGCACGCCCGCGGGGCTGGCGCATCTGAATACCGTGTTGCTCAGACTGGCGGGATAGCGCCCCTGCGGGGCGCCGCTGCGAGCTACGGGCTGCGGGCTACGAGCTTGCGCGACTTCGCCGCGCCCCCACCCCGACCCTCCCCCTCGCGGGGGAGGGAGCT
>SLJS01000147.1 GCA_007135015.1 Alcanivorax sp.
GAGTCGCAAAAGCCTTTTCCAGTTTTGGCGCTGGCTGCTGTAAGCCTCCACCCCTTCGCTAGCCCGGATATTTCACCAAATGCCATGTGATTCGCGCAGCGGATGGTCGTCCTCAGGCGTGCTCGCGACTGAAACCGTAGCAGGGACTACGGTTAAAGGAGCATGCGCGCCTGACGGCGGCCAGACCAAGCGAAGCGCATGGCAAGCGTAATTGTACCCACGGGCCACCTGGCTCGACGCCTTTGAAAGACCTGTATAATGGCACCACAGGTCGATTATGGGAGTGGTTTGGTGAAATATCCGGGCTAGTCCAACCGCTCCAGCACCCGGTCAATGCTGCGCTCGAACCGCTCACGAATCCGTGACAGGCTTCCCGCATCACGCCCTTCATAGCGGGCCACCAGCTTGGGGGATGTGTTGGAAGCGCGTACCAGACCCCAGCCGTCTTCGTAGTCGACCCGTATGCCGTCAAGCGTGCAGCGCTCCCCCTCGCCGAAATCGCCCTCGCGAACCAGTTCCTCGATCACTCGGAACTTGTGCTCCTCCGGAACGGCAATGGAGATTTCCGGAGTACTGTGATCCCGGGGAAAACGCGCAAAGAACACATCGGCATCCTCATCCCGGGCAGCCAGGATCTCCACCAGCCGCGCCGCGGCATAGATGCCGTCATCAAAACCGTACCAGCGGTCGGCGAAGAAGATATGGCCGCTCATTTCGCCCGCCAGGGGCGCCCCCGTGGCCTGCATGCGGTCCTTGATCAGCGAGTGCCCGGTCTTGTACATCTCAGGCTGCCCTCCGAGCCGGCGGACCATGCGGGCAAGATTGGCGGTACACTTCACATCGAAGATGACCTGGCTGCCAGGCCTGCGTGCAAGCAGCTCCTCCGCATAGGCCATCATCAGGTGATCCGGATAAATCAGCTCACCCTGCGGCGTCACCACCC
Source organism: Alcanivorax sp. (assembly GCA_007135015.1). GTDB lineage: Bacteria > Pseudomonadota > Gammaproteobacteria > Pseudomonadales > Alcanivoracaceae > SLJS01. The sequence continues at coordinate 944 of SLJS01000147.1, forward strand.
CCACCCTGTCCCCGTCGCCGTCAAAACCGAAGCCGATATCCGCGCCGGTCTCACCGACGCGCCGGATCAGATCCGTCATGTTCTCGGGCACGCCCGGGTCCGGATGATGGTTGGGGAAGGTCCCGTCAATGCGCGTATGGAGCTCGTCCACCTCGCATCCGATCCTGCGCAGCAGCTCCGGGCCAAGTTCACCGGTGACACCGTTGCCGGCATCTACCACCACCCTCAGCGGGCGCCGGGGACGAATGTCACCGGCAATCCGCTGCAGATATTCCTCGGCCAGGTCCACTTCCTCCAGGCTTCCTTCCGCAACGTCCGGGTCCCGGTCGGGAATACTGCGACGGATCTCCATGATCTGCTCGCCGAACAGGGCCTTGCGATCGAGCACTACCTTGAACCCGTTGTAGTCCGGCGGATTATGGCTGCCGGTGACCATCACGCCCGCGCGCACCCCGTCCAGCACGAAGGTGGCGAAGTAGAGCACCGGAGTAGGAACCCGGCCGATATCGACCACATCACAGCCGCCACGGCGAAGCCCGCTGATCAGGGCCGCCGACATCCGCGGAGCGGACAGGCGTCCGTCACGCGCCACGGCAATACGTCGCAGCCCCTTGTCACCGGCCAGCTTCGCAATGGCGAGTCCGATCTGCCGGGCAATGTCCTCCGACAGGGTCTCGCCAACAATGCCGCGAATATCATAAGCCCGGAAGATCGAGTCCGTCAGCGCGATGGCCTCTTGCCTGGTATTTGCTGAATCAGTCAAATCACTCTTCTCCCTTTCGCTGGCGCCGGATGAAATCAACCAGCCCCAGCGTGGCACCATCCACCTGCTCACGGCCCTGACCGCCGTCACGGATCATGTCCAGGGTGCTTCGGGCGATTTCCTTGCCCATTTCCACGCCCCACTGATCAAAGGGATTGATCCCCCAGATCACGGACTGGGTGAAGACCTTGTGCTCATACAGCGCCACCAGCGCCCCCATACTGTAGGGATTGAGCTCGTCAAGCAGTATCGTGGCGCTGGGCTGGTTGCCGTGGTAACGCCGGAACAGGTCGGTGGGCGCCGTCTCCGGAAGTGCCTTCTCCCCCAGTGCCAGCAGCCGCGACTGCGCCAGGCAATTGGCCAGGGCCAGGTCATGCTGGGGAAGCAGTTCCTGCTGGGCGGCATCGTGCCGGCCCTCGCGGTAGCGGAGCACCGGCGCGATGAAATCACAGGTAACGGGCTCGGTTCCCTGATGCAGAAGCTGATAAAAGGCATGCTGGGCGTTGGGCCCCACGTCGCCCCAGATGATCGGACAGGTTCGGGACTCCACCGGCCTGCCGTCCCGGGTGACGGACTTGCCGTTGGACTCCATTTCCAGTTGCTCGAGAAAGGCGGGCAGATACTTCAGGCGGCCGTCGTACGGAAGGATCGCGTGTGCGTTGATATCAAGAAAGTTTGTATTCCAGACACCGATCAGCGCCATCAGCACTGGAATATTGTCCCGCCATGGCGTGGTACGGAAATGCCGATCCATGGACCAGGCCCCGGCCAGGAGCTCACGAAACCCTTCCATGCCGGTAATCAGGGCCACGGGAAGGCCTATGGCCGACCAGACGGAATAGCGCCCGCCCACCCAGTCCCAGAGCCGGAGCTGATTCTCGGGCCTGATCCCCCACCGCGACATTCTCTCCGGTTGTGCGGAAACGCCGAGAAAATGACAGCGCAAAACAGCGGAGTCGTCGCTGTCCATTGCCCGGCTCAGCCAGGAATGTGCCGTGGCCGCGTTGTAGAGCGTGTCCACCGTGGTGAAGGACTTGGACGAAATCACGAACAGGGTGGTCTCCGGACGGAGCCGATGAAGCAGGTGCGAAACCTGGCTTCCGTCCATTGAGGAGACGAAATGTACCGAAAGCTCCCGCGCATCCGGGGCCCGGTGATCCTCCAGGGCACGGCTGATCATCAGTGGCCCCAGGTCGGAGCCGCCGACTCCGATATTGACCACATCCCGGATCACTTCCCCGGTACAGCCCCGCCACTGCCCCGCGTGAAGCTGCGCGACGATGCGCTCCATGCGCTCAAGCTGCGCCTGCACATCGGCAAGCAGTGTCTGGCCGGCAACCGGTTCGACGGAATCGTCCGGCATGCGCAGGGCCCAGTGCATGGCCGCCCGGTCCTCGGTGCTGTTGATGCGCTCACCGGAATATAGTCGCTCGATCCAGTCTCCCAGTTCCCTTTCATCGGCCAGACGGAACAGAAGCTCCAGCGTCTCACCGGTCAGCCGCTGGCGGCTGAAGTCATACAGCAACGGCCCCGTCCTGCGATGCAGTCGCTCAAAGCGCTGCTCATCGCCGGAAAAGAGCTCGTGCAGATGACGGGCTCCGATTTCCTCCGCGTGCTTGTGCAGTTTTTTCCACATCGCCTTGTACCGCCTGCGGGCCACAACCCGTCTATCCGCGACCGATCCCGTAGTATTCGAATCCGCACTCGCGCACATGCTCCGGCGCGTAGATGTTGCGGCCATCGAGAATCAGCGGAGTATTCATCAGGGAACGGAGCTTGTCGAAGTCCGGACTCCAGTAGGATTTCCATTCGGTAACCAGCATCAGCGCATCCGCCTCGCGGGCGGCCTCATAGGGATCCTCGCAGGGCTCGATGCCGGCCTGTCCCCGATAGTGCTCCATCAGCTCCGGCAGCGCTTCCGGGTCGTGGATCCGCACCCGCGCGCCCTGTGCCAGCAGCGCATCAATCAGCCGCAGCACCGGTGCATTGTCCACGCGGGTAGTGCCGGGCTTGAACGCCGCGCCCCAGATGGCAATGCCGCGCCCGGAAATATCCGTCCCGTAGTGACGCCAGAGCTTGCGAAAGAGGATCTCCTTCTGGCGCTCATTGATCGCCAGCACCTGCTCGAGCAGCTCCGAGCCCACGCCACTGTGCGCGAGCGTGGAGGCCAGGCTCATCACGTCCCGGGAAAAGTTGGGCCCGCCAAAACCGCAACCCGGATAAAGGTAGGCCTCGCCAATGCGCGGGTCCGCGCCCACGCCCTGGCGAACCGCCTCGATATCCACCGAAAGCGTATCGGCCAGGGTAGCCATGTCGTTCATGAAACTCAGACGGGTGGCGAGCATGCCGGTAATGGCAAGCCGGGTGAATTCCGCCTCCCGGGGGCTCATCACCAGCATGTCGTCCCGGCGCCGGTTGAACGGGCGAAGAATCTCGCGCACCCGTTTTTCCGCCCACAGGGAAACGCAGCCGAGCAGCCAGTGGCCGGGGCGGGTATAGCCCTCGATGGCTGTGCCCTCGCGGAGCAGATCCGGAAGGCTGACCACTTCGGCAGGCGGGGCCGGGGCCGGCCTGACGGCGTCCAGTTCCTGCTGAAGGCGCTCGGTGCTGCCCACGGGAAAGCTGGACTGATTGATGAGCAACCACCGGTTCTGTTCCCGGGCACCGATACGCCGGACCAGCTCCAGTGCCTGCTCCAGCTCATGAGGCTCCAGCGCCAGGAACACCGCGTCGGCGCTGTCATCCGGGCCCTCGTCCAGGGCACCGAGCAGCAGCCGCCCACTGGCCTGCTGTTCGGCCAGCAGCCGTTCCACTCCCGGCTCACGGAAGGGGCATTGACCCCGGGCAAGACTCTGGCCGACCGGGCCGGCGCCGGCCCGCAATACGACCTGATTGCCCGTGGAAGCAAACGCGCCCGCCGCCACCGCCGCACAGAGTCTGTCTCCATAGATCTCAAGGTGCATCTCGACCACCTCGCCTGATAAAAGACACCGCGCCACCGGCGGTGTTCGGGGCAACTCCACCTTCTTCGCCGCTTCGCCGAGCAACACCGCAACCCGGATGAAGGCCGAAGGCCGCGATCCGGGAAATCTTCCAGTGCGGGTACAACGCCCGCCTCGCGGTTGATCCTGTCCAGGGTGCCGGCGAAACGGGCCCGGCCCCTCCGGGGCCCCGGGTTACGCTTCGCTTCACCCGGGCTACGAGCCCTGGTTCTTCCTTGCCGCTTCGTCGAGCATTTCCCGGAAGGCCTCACCGAGTTCCGGATGCAGCCTCCCATAATGCAGCGTGGCCTCCAGGAAACCGAGCTTGCTGCCGCAATCGTGGGTCTGGCCCCTCATGTGCCAGGCTTCCACCCCCTGCTCCGCAAGCAGGCTGGCTATGGCATCGGTGAGCTGGATCTCGTCACCCGCGCCGGGGGGTGTCTGCGCAAGCAGGGGAAAAATGCGCTGCGGCAGTACGTAGCGGCCCACCACCGCCAGCCGCGAAGGCGCATCCTCCGGCGCGGGCTTTTCCCGGATTCCGGTCATGGGCACACTTGCTCCGGGTTCCGGCGTGGCACCGTCGAGTTCGACTATCCCATACTGATGAACCTTCTCGCGCGGCACCGGCTCGACCATGATCTGCGCCTTTCCGGAATCGGCAAAACGCTCCAGCATGGCGGCAAGTTCCACACGATCACCGTCGGGGCTGTCCACCAGCACGTCGGCCAGCAGTACGGCGAAGGGCTCGTCACCGATCACCTCGCGAGCACAAAGCACCGCATGGCCCAGCCCCAGGGCCTTGCCCTGGCGAACACTGATCACGCGCACCTCCGGCGGAATGATATCCCGGATCTCGGAAAGCAGATCGTGCTTGTGCTTCTTCTCGAGCTCCGCCTCCAGCTCGTAATTGACATCGAAATGGTCTTCCACCGCGTTCTTCGCGGAATGGGTTACCAGCACGACCTCGCGTATGCCGGCCTCCACCGCTTCTTCCACCACGTACTGGATCGCGGGACGGTCCACCACCGTTACCATTTCCTTGGGAATGGCCTTGCTGGCGGGCAGCAGCCGCGTGCCCAGCCCCGCCACGGGTATTACCGCTTTCCTGATCATCCGGTTCCTCGTTGTCTGCCGTTCAGATATTCGCTATGTGTCGGCGCCGGCCCGGTCGCGTTGCCCGCGCGCGCAGGCCGGATCATGGGCGCCCGATCCCGAAATAGCGCAGCCCCGCCGACCGGGCTGCCTCGGGGTCATAGATATTGCGCCCGTCAATCAGCACGGGCGAGGCCAGCGTCGAGCGCAGCCAGTCAAAATCCACCACGCGGAACTCTTTCCATTCCGTGCAGACAACCAGGGCGTCAGCACCCTCCACGGCTTCGCCGCGATCCCCGGTCAGCGCCAGGTCCGTGCGTTCTCCGTACAGGCGCCGGCATTCGTCCATGGCCTCCGGGTCATAAGCGCGAACGCGGCCGCCCGCGTTCCAGACAGCTTCCATCAGCGCCCGGCTCGGCGCCTCGCGCATGTCATCGGTCTGGGGCTTGAATGCCAGCCCCCACAGGGCAATGGTCTTGCCCGAAACGCCCCCCAGCGCGGAAGAAAGCTTCTCGAAAAGGGAGGCCTTCTGCCGCGCATTCACTTCCTCCACGGCAGAGAGGATGGAAGCCTGATAATCCACTTCCCGGGCCGTCCGTTCCAGCGCGCGTACATCCTTGGGAAAACAGGAACCTCCGTAGCCGCAACCCGGGTAAATGAAGTGATACCCGATGCGCGGGTCGGAACCGATTCCCTTGCGTACTTCCTCGATGTCCGCGCCCAGCCGCTCGGCCAGATTGGCCATCTCGTTCATGAAACTGATCTTGGTGGCAAGCATGGCATTGGCCGCGTACTTGGTCAGCTCCGCCGAGCGCACGTCCATGAACATGAGCTTTTCGTGGTGCCGGTTGTAGGGCGCATAGCATTCACGCATCAGCTCGCGCACCCGCTCCGACTCCGTCCCCACGATGATCCGCGCGCCACGGGTAAAATCCTCGATCGCCGCGCCTTCCTTGAGAAACTCCGGATTGGAGCAGACATCGAAGGAAAGTTCCTCGCCGCGGGCGGCCAGCACAGCGGAGACCTCCTCGCGGACCCGGTCCGCGGTGCCCACCGGAACCGTGGACTTGTTGACGATCACCCGATATCCGTCCAGGTGCTCGCCGACCGTGCGCGCCACCGCGAGCACATGGCTGAGATCCGCGGAACCGTCCTCGTCCGAGGGCGTGCCCACCGCAATGACCTGCAGAACACCGAAACCGACGCCGTCCGCGGCACTGGCAGTAAACGCGAGCCGGCCTTCCCGGCTGTTGCGGGCGACAAGCTCTTCCAGGCCCGGCTCATAGATGGGCACATGCCCGGCCTGCAACCGGCAGACCTTGTCCTCGTCCACGTCGACACAAAGGACCCGGTGGCCGGCATCAGCCAGACAGGCGCCCGTGACCAGCCCTACATAACCTGTTCCGAATATGGTGATCTTCACTGCGTCGCTGCCCCCGCTTTCCGAATAGGCAAATAGCGTCTCTCCCGAGCGCACCCCACACGCCGCCCGCCCGCGAAACCGCCCATTCTACGCGAACCGGGCCAGCGGCAACACTCCGCGCCTGCTCAACCACCGGCTGGTACGAAATGCTCCCGGGAGTATTTCCGCGCCCCCAACCAACTCGTGGCTCATTGCCGCCAGGGCGCTGTATAATCGGCACAAACCACCGCCCGGGGTTCAACATGGCGACCACCAAGGCACTGGGGACTCTGCTTTCACCCCTGCCCCTTTCCATGCTCTTCATCGTTGGCGGATTCGTGCTCCTGCTCCTGGGGCGCCGCCGTGGCGGCCCCCGTGTCCTGGGCGTCGGGATTGTCCTGTTGCTGGCATTCTCCAGCGAGCCCTTCGCCCGGCTGCTGCTTGCGCCGCTGGAGTCGCGCCACCCGCCCATATCGGATACCGCGAGCGTGGAAGACGTCCGCTGGATCGTGGTACTGGGCGCCGGCGCTTCCGAAAACGCCAGCTATCCGCCCACCACCCGGCTTTCCGGCGTGGCAAGCCTGCGTCTGATGGAGGGCCTGCGGCTTCACCGTGCCCTGCCGGACAGCCGCCTGATCCTCTCCGGCGGCAGTGTCTTCGGCGACACGCCCAGCGCCACCGTGATGAGCCGGGCCGCCGTTAGTCTGGGCGCCGATACGGAGCGCCTGCTCATCCATCCCGACCCCCGCAACACCTGGGAGGAAATGCGCCAGATCCGCGACACCATCGGCACAGACCCCTTCATCATGGTGACCTCCGCCTCCCACATGCCCCGGGCCCTGTTCCTGGCCGAAAGCCGGGGCCTGAACCCGACACCCGCCGCCACCGCCCGGCGCATCGACACCGTGCGCAAATCCGGTGACCCGCGCCGCTTTCTTCCATCGGCCAACGCGCTGGCCATGTCGGAGCGGGCGATTCACGAGTATCTGGGGATTCTGTGGAGCCGGGTGCGCTACTGAGAAAACCCGGCAGAGCAACTCCCCCTCCTGATGGTGGCTGTCGCGCCCCCTGCCCGGACAGCCCGCAGGGTGCGCATTGCGCACCCTGCCCCCTGTCACAGAAGGGTTCCATGCCACCCGTAGGAGCGCTGCTTGCAGCGCGAAC
>SLJS01000192.1 GCA_007135015.1 Alcanivorax sp.
AGGGTCTTCTGGCCCCTGTGGGAGCGGACCTTGGGCCGCGAAGGTCCCGGATTTCGGCACCGCGCCAGGTTCTTCGCGCCCCAAGGTGCGCTCCCACAAACCTTTTGCGACGCCCTCACAAGGGAAAGGGAACCCTCCAGCAATGCCGTGCCACTCCGCTCGCCCTTCCTTGTCCCTTGCTTCTTGCCCCTTGTCCCTTATTTTTCCTCCTACTTTCTCCCGATTTTCACGCCGGAGTCGGCTGCTATAGTCCCGCTACCAGAATAACAAGAATGTGGAACCATGCTGCGACTGCTGTTGTTGCCAGGGCTGGCACTGATCGCTTCGGCGGCGCTTGCCGAGACGCCGCGCGAACAGGCCCGCCAGCGCGTGATCGACACCTTTGCGGTGCTCGATACCGTGCCCGTGGAGGTGGACCCGGAGGTGGTCGAGGGCGCCTGGCCGCGCGCGCCCGTGGACCGGCACGCCTATACCTTCACCTTTGACGAAATGCGCGAGAACTGGGACTTTCTGATGCGCGGGCTGCGCATTCCCTATCCCTCGCCGGAGTATCTCCAGTCCCGCTACGAGCGTTTCCCCCACCTGCTCCATGAAATGCACTATCAGGACCACGACTGGGAACAGCACAGCCTGAACGTGCTGGAGGTCTGGCAGGCGTTCTTCCGCGGCGATTTCCAGCGCGCCCGGGACCTGGGGATTCACTACGGCGGCTACGCCCAGGTGCCGGGTGTCTTTGCGCAGATACTCCATGCGGTCTATGTGGCGCAGACCCGCCGGGAAATGAAGGTTCATCTGCGTGACGCCATGGACCGGATCCGTCATTACGGAACCAGCTTTCCCTTTCTTTCCCGGGAAGAGGAGTTCCAGGACGACTATGTGATGATGCGTCTGGGCATGGCCTATGCGGTGGGCCGGTTGGCGGAGGATGAGCCCGTCCCGCGGACCCTGGCGGCCGGCTATGTGCCCATGATGATCGGCACGGCGGTGGAAACCCTGGCGGTGCAGCCAGACCATCCGGTGGCGCTTGCGCTGGATGCGGGCTTCGATGCCCATGTGATCCGCCGGCTGGGCAACGCGGCCGGGCGCGTTGCCTTTGGCGCCCAGCCCATCAATGCGCGCAGGCATTTCGAACAGGCGCTGGAAGCGGTGGACGATATGGCCGTGCTGCATTACGAGTTCGCCAACAGCCTTCTGTACATGGATTCGTCGGAACATGCCGAGGAGGCGCTCCGGCACCTGGAGGTCGCCGCCGATCTGGAGCCCACTTTCGCCATGGAAGCCCTGGACGGAAAGCACGCACAGAAACGTTTGCGGGAAGTGCGCCACTGGATGGAGCATGACGGTGGCAACTATCGCAGCTTCGACCGCAAGCGCCGCCGTGCCATGCGCGGCGAGGGGGAGAATGCCTACAGCGTGTTCAACGATCCCTTTCTGCCCTGAACAGCCGGTTCACCCTTCATTCACGATCCCTTTCGGATGATCCCGCCCCCAGGCTCTTCTTTTTCGGGGGGAATCCATGTACCAGCTTGTTTATGTGTCCACCGCCACTACCAGGTTCGACAGCGAGCAGCTCGCGTCCTTGCTGGAGGTGGCACGGAGGAATAACTCGGCAGCGGGTGTCAGCGGCATGTTGCTGCATCACGAGGGCAACTTCTTTCAGGTGCTCGAGGGGCACGAGGACGCGGTGCAGGGAGTCTTCCGCCGGGTGGAGCAGGATCCGCGGCACGAGGCGGTTACCGTGATCCACGAGGAGGAGGTCGACGAACGCGCCTTTGGTGACTGGTCCATGGCCTGGTGCGAGGTGCGCGACAGGGCGCTCAGGGAACTGCCGGGCTTCAGCGATCTGATGATCCGGCGCAATCCCCGCGACGCCTTTGGCGCTGATCCACAGACCGTTCACAATATGGTGCTCACCTTCCGCGAATATGCCCGGTAATGGCTGGCAGTCCTGCTCAGGCTGGATCTGTTTGACAGCTCCTATTACAGCTCGCTCTGATCCCGTGCCTTCGGTTTTCATGCCTTGCCCCTGTACAATGACCCGCACGCCAACACAGGGGAGCAGGCATGAAAGTGGGCATTGCGGGTGCGGCCGGCCGCATGGGTCGGGCGCTGATTGGCGCGGTACAGGACCGCGAGGGGCTGGAGCTGGCCGCGGCGGTGGACGCTCCGGGCAGTTCCCTGATCGGCGCGGACGCCGGGGAGCTCGCCGGACTGGGTTCGCTGGGCGTGGCGGTCACTGACAGCCTGGAGAAGGTCATCGCGGACCTGGACGTGGTAATCGATTTCACCCTGCCGGAGGCCACCGAGCGCCATGCACAGGTCTGCCGCGAAGCCGGCTGCAGAATGGTGGTGGGGACGACCGGGATGACTGACATGCAGGTGGGCCATTTGCGCACCGCCGCCCGGGACATTGCCCTGTGCTATGCCGCGAACTACTCCGTGGGCGTGACGCTGTGCCTCAAGCTGCTGGAAACCGCCGCCGGGGTGCTGGGCGATGAAGTGGACGTGGAGGTCATCGAGGCCCATCACCGTCACAAGATCGATGCCCCCTCGGGCACCGCCCTGGCCATGGGGCGCGTGGTGGCCGATACCCTGGGTCGTGATCTGGCCGACTGTGCTGTCTATGGGCGCGAGGGTCGCACCGGCGAGCGCGATCGCAAGACCATCGGCTTCGAGACCATCCGGGCCGGCGATATCGTCGGCGAGCACACCGTGCTGTTCGCCGGCGAGGGCGAGCGTGTGGAGATTTCCCACAAGGCGAGCAGCCGCATGAACTTTGCCCGCGGCGCCGTCCGCGCCGCCGCCTGGCTGGCCGAGCGCAAGCCGGGGCTCTACGACATGCAGGACGTGCTGGGCCTGCGCGGCCGGGGTAGCTGAGGCCGCTACCGTTCGCCCGGCCGTGGGGGCCTCATAAAGCCCCTCTCCCTTGATGAGGCCGTCGCAAAAGCCCCTCTCCCCTGGTGGGAGAGGGGTTGGGGAGAGGGGAAGGCTACGCAAGCCGCACTGCTTGATGCTTTCCCGTAATTCGATCCCCCTCTCCCTGTCCCTCTCCCACGGCGGGGAGAGGGGACCCTCCAGCAAGGCCCGTGCCGGGAATCCGGGGTTTTCGCGCTGCAAGCAGCGCTCCTGCGGGTGCCATGAGAACCTTTTGCGACAGCCTCTGAGGGGGTGAGGGGAGCATTCTTGTAAGGTGTGGATGCGGGAAGGAGGTGGTTTCTGTCTGACCACTGACCGCTGACGACCGGCCGCTTTTCCCTCGTCGCTCGCCACTCGCCACTGCGCCTCGAAGGGGCGCACCACCAGCAAGGCAGTGCCGGCTTCCAGGCTTTCGCTTCCCAGGGTGCGCTTCTGCCGGTGCCATAAGTGGGCAGGGGCGTTTGGGACAGCTTTCGCGGCGGGCGTGACACCGCCGCCCGGAGCGCCTAGAATACACAGCCGTTCCACGGGAGCCAGAGCAGGCCATGTTTCCGGGCAGTCAGCAAAGCGAGATGGGGGTTTCCGTCTCGCTTTTTTGCGACCGGGGTCTGGCCATGCGCAGGATTCTCTGCTTGCGGGCCCCGGCCCCTGGTTGCCCTCGCCATCCTGAGTAAATTTCGGAGGTTGCCTTGAAGGTACCGGCCCTGCTTGCACTGGAAGACGGCAGTCTCTTCCGGGGCGTTTCCATTGGTGCGCCCGGCGAGGCGGTGGGGGAAGTGGTCTTCAACACCGCCATGACCGGTTATCAGGAAATACTTACCGATCCCTCCTACGCCCGCCAGCTGGTGACCCTGACCTATCCCCATATCGGCAATACCGGGGTCAATACTGAGGACGAGGAGTCCGGGCGGGTCCAGGCCGCCGGGCTGATCATCCGCGATGCCCCCATGGTCACCAGCAGCTGGCGCAGCGAGAAATCGCTGGCGGAGTACCTGCGGGCCGAGAATGTGGTGGGGATCTGCGACATCGATACCAGACGCCTGACCCGGCTGCTGCGGGAAAAGGGTGCCCAGAACGGCTGCATTGTCGCCGGTGAGAACCCGGATGCCGACCACGCACTGGAACAGGCACGGGCCTTTCCCGGCCTCAAGGGAATGGACCTGGCCAAGGAAGTGACCCTGGCGGAGCAGCGTGGCTGGGAGCAGGGCGAGTGGGCCCTGGGAGCCGGCCACCAGGTTCCGCCGGCATCCCGCTTCCACGTGGTGGCCTACGATTACGGCTGCAAGCGCAACATTCTGCGCATCCTGGCTTCCCGGGGCTGCCGGCTGACGGTGGTGCCGGCACAGACCCCCGCTTCCGAAGTGCTGGCCATGAAGCCCGATGGCGTCTTTCTTTCCAACGGCCCGGGCGATCCGGAGCCCTGTGACTACGCCATCGAGGCCATTCGCGAGATCATCGACTCCGATACGCCGGTATTCGGTATCTGCCTGGGCCATCAGCTTCTGGCGCTGGCCAGCGGCGCGCGCACGCTCAAGATGAAGTTCGGTCATCACGGGGCCAACCATCCGGTGCAGGACCTGGAGGGCCGGCAGGTGATCATCACCAGCCAGAATCACGGTTTCGCCGTGGATGCGGACAGTCTGCCCGACAACCTCCGCGCCACTCATGTGTCCCTGTTCGACGGTTCCCTGCAGGGGATTCATCGCACCGACCGGCCCGCGTTCGGCTTCCAGGGGCACCCGGAAGCCAGCCCCGGTCCCCGTGACGCGGCACCGTTGTTTGATCATTTCATCGAGCTGATGGAAGCACGGCACTGACAAGGCAGCTCCGCGGACCCAACTGGTAGGAACTATGCCCAAGAGAACCGACATTCAAAGCATTCTGCTCATCGGCGCGGGGCCCATCGTCATTGGCCAGGCCTGCGAGTTCGACTACTCCGGTGCCCAGGCCTGCAAGGCGCTGAAGGAAGAGGGCTACCGGGTGATTCTGGTGAACTCCAACCCGGCCACCATCATGACGGACCCGGCGATGGCGGACGCCACCTATATCGAGCCCATCACCTGGGAGACGGTGGCCGCGATCATCGAAAAGGAACGCCCGGATGTGCTGCTGCCCACCATGGGCGGGCAGACCGCGCTCAACTGCGCGCTGGATCTGGACCGCCACGGTGTGCTGGAAAAATACGGCGTGGAGATGATCGGCGCCAACCGCGAGGCCATCGACAAGGCCGAGGACCGGGACCTGTTCGACAAGGCCATGAAGGCGATCAATCTGGACACGCCGGTCTCCACCATTGTCCATTCCATGGACGAGGCCATGGCGGCGCTGGATACGGTGGGCTTTCCCTGCATCATTCGCCCGAGCTTTACGATGGGCGGCTCCGGCGGCGGCATTGCCTACAATCGCGAGGAATTCCAGGAGATCTGCGAGCGCGGCATGGATCTGTCGCCCACCAACGAGCTGCTCCTCGACGAGTCGCTGCTGGGCTGGAAGGAATACGAGATGGAGGTGGTCCGCGACCACAAGGACAACTGCATCATCATCTGCTCGATCGAGAACCTGGACCCGATGGGCGTGCACACCGGGGACTCCATTACGGTGGCGCCGGCGCAGACGCTCACCGACAAGGAATACCAGATCATGCGTGACGCCTCGCTGGCGGTGCTGCGCGAGATCGGGGTGGAAACCGGCGGCTCCAATGTGCAGTTCGCGGTGAATCCGGAAGACGGCCGGCTGGTGGTCATCGAGATGAACCCACGGGTGTCGCGTTCGTCCGCGCTGGCTTCCAAGGCTACCGGCTTTCCCATTGCCAAGGTGGCGGCGAAGCTGGCGGTGGGCTACACGCTCGATGAACTCCAGAACGAGATCACCGGCGGGCGTACGCCGGCATCGTTCGAACCGTCCATCGATTATGTGGTGACCAAGATTCCGCGGTTCAACTTCGAGAAGTTCCCGGAAGCCCAGCCGGTGCTGACCACCCAGATGAAATCGGTGGGCGAGGTGATGGCCATCGGCCGCAATTTCCAGGAGTCGCTTCACAAGGCGCTGCGTGGGCAGGAGAACGACACCAGTGGCCTGGACCCGGTGTTCAGTGCCGACGACAGCGACCTGCGCCAGCAGGTGATCGAGGCCCTGGCGAGCCCGGGGCCGGAGCGTATCCGTGTGCTCGGCGACGGCTTTCGTGCCGGCATGAGTGTCGAGGAGCTGTTCGCGCTGACACAGATCGATCCCTGGTTTCTGGTGCAGATCGAGGATCTGCTTGCCGAGGAGGCGCGGCTGGCGCAGGCGGTTTTCAGCGAGCTTGATCGTGACGAGCTCTATCGGCTCAAGCGCAAGGGCTTCTCCGACATGCGCCTGGCCGCATTGCTGGGCGTGAAGGAATCGGACGTTCGCGACCTGCGCCACAGCCTCGGCGTGCGCCCGGTCTACAAGCGCGTGGATACCTGCGCGGCCGAGTTTGCCACCAGTACCGCCTATCTCTATTCCAGTTATGACGAGGAGTGCGAGGCGGAGCCTTCGGACCGCAAGAAGATCATGGTGCTCGGCGGCGGCCCCAACCGGATCGGCCAGGGCATCGAGTTCGACTACTGCTGTGTGCACGCCGCCTTCGCCATGAAGGATGAGGGCTACGAGACCATCATGGTCAACTGTAACCCCGAGACCGTGTCCACCGACTATGACACCTCCGACCGGCTGTTCTTCGAGCCGGTCAATCTGGAAGACGTGCTCGAGATCGTCTATCTGGAAAAACCCGTCGGCGTGATTGTCCAGTACGGCGGGCAGACGCCGCTGAAACTCTCGCGGGCGCTCAAGGCCGCCGGGGTGCCCATTATCGGCACCACGCCGGATGCCATTGACGAGGCGGAGGACCGCGAGCGTTCCCAGCAGATGATCAACAAACTCGGTCTGATGCAGCCGCCGAACCGGACCGCGCGCAGCATGGAAGAAGGCTGCCGTCTCGCCGCCGAGATCGGTTATCCGCTGGTGGTGCGGCCCTCCTACGTGCTCGGCGGGCGGGCCATGGAGATCGTCTACAACGAAGACGAGCTGCGCGGTTACATGATGAGCGCGGTGAAGGTTTCCAACGAATCACCGGTGCTGCTTGACCGTTTCCTTGATGACGCCATCGAGGTGGACGTGGATGCCATCTGTGACGGCACCGATGTGGTCATCGGCGGCATCATGCAGCATATCGAACAGGCCGGTGTGCATTCCGGCGACTCCGCCTGTTCACTGCCGGCCTATTCGCTGAATGCGGCGGTGCAGGACGAAATGCGTGAGCAGACCGCCGCCATGGCGCGCGAGCTTGGCGTGGTGGGCCTGATGAACGTGCAGTACGCGGTCAAGGACGGCGACGTCTATGTGCTGGAGGTGAATCCGCGCGCCTCGCGTACCGTGCCCTATGTAAGCAAGTGCATCGGCGTGTCGCTGGCCAAGGTGGCCGCGCGGTGCATGGCGGGGGTGAGCCTTCGCGATCAGAACTTTACGACCGAGATCGTGCCCGATCACTTTTTCGTCAAGGAAGCGGTGTTTCCCTTTGCCAAGTTCACCGGGGTGGACCCCATTCTCGGCCCGGAGATGAAATCCACCGGCGAGGTTATGGGCGTGGGCGCGACCTTTGCCGAGGCCTTCGGCAAGGCGGCGCTGGGTGCCGGCGAGATCCTGCCGCGTTCCGGCACCGCATTCATCTCGGTGCGCGAGGGCGACAAGGCCGCGGCCGTGGACGTGGCCCGGGAGCTCGACGAAATCGGCTTCCAGCTGGTGGCTACAAGAGGAACCGCCAGAGAGCTGGAAGCCGCCGGGATTCCGGTGCGGCGGGTCAACAAGGTGCTTGAAGGGCGGCCGCATATCGTTGATATGATCAAGAACGACGAAATAGACCTGATCATCAACACCACGGAAGGCAAGCAGGCCATTCGTGACTCCTTCACGATTCGCCGGTCGGCGCTGCAGCACAAGGTCTATTACACCACCACCATGACGGCGGCCTGGGCGGTCTGTCAGGCACTGAAGACCGGAGACGAGGTCCGGGTGCGGCGCCTGCAGGACCTGCATGCCGAGATGCAGGGCAACCGGGCAGCGAGTCCTGACGCCTGAAGCATACGGAGGCAAGAGATAATGGAAAGAGTGCCCATGACAGTGGAGGGCGCCGAGGCGCTGCGCCGGGAGGTCGAGCGCCTCAAGCGCGAGGAGCGCCCGCGCATTACCGAGGCGATCGCCGAGGCGCGTGAGCACGGCGATCTCAAGGAGAACGCCGAGTATCACGCCGCGCGGGAGCAGCAGAGTTTCTGTGAGGGCCGGATCAAGGAGATCGAGGGCAAGCTCGCCGCCGCCCGGATCATCAATGTGCGTGAGATCGAGCCGACCGGGAAGGTAATCTTCGGCGTGACCGTGACCATCATCAATACGGAAACGGAAGAGGAAAAGACCTACAGGATCGTTGGCGACGATGAAGCGGACATCAAGCAGAACCGGATTTCAGTCAATTCCCCCATTGCCCGCGGGCTGATCGGCAAGGAAGAAGGGGACGTGGTCACCATCGACACGCCGGGCGGGGAAGTCGAGTACGAGATCGAGCGCGTCGAGCATATCTGAGCCCGCTGCAGGCCGTGTGGCGCCTGTATTCAGGCCTGCCCCTTCTGGGCCCGGAGGATGTTCGAGAGTTTCGGGTCGGGCTTTTCCGCGGGACGATAGAGCAGGGCGATGTTGCCGATCCGCTGGACCAGCTGCGCCCCCGACTGTTCGCACAGGGCCTCGATGATCGCGGAGCGGTCCTCACGGCTTTCCGCATTGACCTTCACCTTGATCAGCTCATGGTCGGCAAGGCGTGCCTCGAGTTCCTCGCCGAAGCCCTCGGTCAGTCCCTGGCCGCCGAGAATCAGCACCGGCTTGAGGTGGTGGCCGATGGTTCTGAGACGCTTTTTTTCCTGCTGGCTGAGCGGCATGCTGTCCTCCGGTGGCGAGGGCGGTATTCTACGGAAAGGGGCTGCCACTGGCCATCGAGGGAAAAAGCGGTCGGTAGTCAGTGGTCGGTGGTCAGATAGACACCACCCCCTTCCCGGATTCGGACCCTGAAGGGTGTCGCAAAAGCCCTCGACAGGGATAATTTGTGGGAGCGGGCCTTGGGCCGCGAACCTTCCAGAGCGCTTGGGGGTGGGTTCGCGGTGCGAGCCCCGCTCCCACAGATCCTGCTTCCTGCTGGAACAGGCTCCAGGGAGTTTTTGCGACAACCACCATCAACGACCGAAAACCAGAGGCGCCGCCGACATGGCCCGTTCGAAGAGCAGCAAGCGCTGGCTGCGCGAACATCATGATGATCCCTGGGTGGAGAAGGCCCGCCAGGAAGGCTGGCGGGCCCGGGCGGCGTTCAAGCTGCTGGAGATCCACGAGAAGGACCGGCTTTTCCGCCGGGGCATGCGTGTGCTGGACCTGGGTGCGGCGCCGGGCAGCTGGTCCCAGGTGGCCGCGCGCGAAGTGAGCGAGCGGGGCCTGGTGGTCGCCAGCGACATTCTCGACATGGATCCGATTCCCGGCGTGACCTTTGTCCGCGGCGATTTCCGCGAGCAGGCGGTGTTCGATCAGCTGCGCGAGGCGCTGGGTGAGCGGCCGGCGGACCTTGTATTGTCGGACATGGCCCCCAATCTATCAGGTATACGCACGGCTGATCAGGCGGCGGCCATGTATCTGGCGGAGCTGGCGCTGGATATGGCGCGGCATGTGCTCGCGCCGCAGGGCCGTTTGCTGGTGAAGGTTTTCGAGGGCGAGGGCATTGACCCCTTCCGGCGGGAGTTCCGTGAAACCTTCCAGAAAGTGAGTACACGCAAACCCCGGGCGAGCCGTCCCCGCTCGCCGGAACTGTACTTACTGGGGTCCGGTCTGAAAATGGTGTAAAGTCCGACGTCCGGGAAAGCAGTCTGACACGCGGCAACGGGAAAGAGGTGCTCCCTTGAACGAAATGACCAAGAATATCCTGCTCTGGCTGGTGATTGCCGGGGTGCTGTACATGGTGATGGTGAGCATCAGCCCGGAACCCACCACCGAACAAGTGGGCTATTCCCGATTCATCGAAATGGTGGAGAACAAGCAGGTTCGCGAGGTGGTGGTTCACGAGCACCGTATCGAGGGTGTGACCCGCGATGGCGAGCGTTTCGAGACCATCAAGCCTGCCGTGTCGGACTTTGATCTGATGCCCACCCTGATTACCAACAATGTGGAAGTCGAGGGCCGGGAGCCTGACCGCCAGGGCTTCATGACGCAACTGTTCCTGTCGATTCTGCCCATTCTGCTCATTCTTGCCATCTTCATCTTCTTCATGCGCCAGATGCAGGGTGGCGGCCGCGGTGGCGGCGGCGGTCCCATGAGTTTTGGCAAGAGCAAGGCGCGGCTGCTGGGCGAGGATCAGGTGAAGAATACCTTCGCCGATGTGGCCGGTGTGGATGAGGCCAAGGAAGAAGTCAGCGAGCTGGTGGACTTTCTCCGTGATCCGGTCAAGTTCCAGCGCCTGGGCGGGACCATTCCCCGCGGGATTCTCATGGTGGGCTCGCCCGGCTCGGGCAAGACCCTGCTGGCCAAGGCCATTGCCGGCGAGGCCCGTGTGCCCTTCTTTTCCATTTCCGGTTCCGATTTCGTGGAAATGTTCGTCGGCGTGGGCGCCTCGCGGGTCCGTGACATGTTCGAGCAGGCCAAGAAGCACGCGCCCTGCATCATCTTCATCGACGAGATCGACGCCGTGGGCCGCAGCCGCGGGGCGGGCCTCGGTGGCGGCCATGACGAGCGCGAGCAGACCCTGAACCAGTTGCTGGTGGAAATGGACGGCTTCGACCCCAACGACGGGGTCATCGTGATTGCCGCCACCAACCGGCCGGACGTGCTCGACCAGGCGCTGCTGCGCCCCGGGCGTTTCGACCGGCAGGTGGTGGTGCCGCTTCCCGATGTGCGCGGCCGCGAGCACATTCTCAAGGTGCACATGCGCAAGGTGCCGCTGGACAATGACGTGGATGCCAGCCTGATTGCCCGGGGCACGCCCGGCTTTTCCGGCGCGGATCTGGCGAATCTGGTCAATGAGGCGGCGCTGTTCGCCGCGCGCAATAACAAGCGCCTGGTGGCCATGAGCGAGTTCGAGCGGGCCAAGGACAAGATCCTGATGGGCGCGGAGCGCCGCTCCATGGTCATGTCCGAGAAGGAAAAACTGAATACCGCTTACCACGAGTCCGGCCATGCCATTGTCGGCAGGCTGGTGGGCGATCATGACCCGGTCTACAAGGTGAGCATCATTCCCCGGGGGCGCGCCCTGGGCGTGACCATGTACCTGCCCGAGGAAGACCGCTACAGCCAGTCCAAGCGCGCCATTGAGGCATCGATCTGCTCGCTGTTCGGAGGACGAATCGCCGAGGAACTGATCAACGGTTTCGACGGAGTGACCACGGGTGCATCCAATGATATTGAACGGGCCACCAAGATCGCTCGTTCCATGGTGACCAAGTGGGGGCTGTCGGAGAAGATGGGCCCGCTTGCCTACGAGGAAGACGAGGGCGAGGTGTTTCTCGGTCGCCAGATGCAGCAGCACAAGAGCGTTTCCGAACAGACGGCCGAGGAAATCGACCATGAGGTGCGCTCCATCATCGATCGCTGTTACGACAAGGCGAAGAAGATGCTGGAGGAGAACCGGGACAAGCTGGAGCTCATGGCCGAGGCACTGATGAAGTACGAGACCATCGATGCCGGCCAGATCGATGAGATCATGGCCGGGCGCAAGCCCCGCCCGCCGAAGGACTGGGACGACAGATCCGGCGGTACCGCCGGAGCCGATTCCGATGGCGCCGCCGGTGAGGCACCCTCCCCGGGTGATGAGCCGCTGGGCGGGCCGGCCAATACCCATTGACCAGCGCGATGCCGGCGCCGTCCGGCATCCTCCGGGAATCCGGCATGAACGGGAAAACCGCCATACGCAGCCTGCAGTGCGGTCCACGGGTACTGGATCTTTCCGCGCCCGTGGTCATGGGCGTGCTGAACGTCACGCCTGATTCCTTCTCCGACGGAGGCCGTTTCCTCCACCCCGATACGGCCCTGCGCCGGGCGCAGGCCATGGTCGACGACGGCGCGGCCATCGTGGATGTGGGCGGCGAGTCCACGCGGCCGGGCGCCGAGCCGGTGTCCGTGGACCAGGAGCTCGATCGTGTGATCCCCGTGGTGGAAGCCATTTCCTCGCGTCTGGATACTGTCATCTCCGTGGATACCTCCACGCCGGAGGTGATGCGCGCTGCCGCCGCCAGCGGCGCCGGCATGATCAATGATGTCCGTGCCCTGCGCCGCGAGGGCGCACTCGCCGCCGCCGCGGAAGCCGGCCTGCCCGTGTCCCTGATGCACATGCAGGGCGAGCCCCGCACCATGCAGCAGGCCCCGCGCTATGAAGATGACGTGGTGGCCGAGGTAAGGGACTTTCTGCGCCGGCGCATCGAGGCCTGTGAGCAGGCCGGAATCGGGCGGGACCGGCTGCTGCTTGATCCCGGTTTCGGTTTCGGCAAGACGCTGGCGCATAACCTGAGGTTGCTGAACGAGCTGGCGGCACTGGATGAGGACCTGCCGCTGCTTGTAGGGATGTCCCGCAAGTCGATGATCGCCCGGGTGCTGGACCGGCCCGTGGACGGGCGTCTTGCCGGCAGCCTGGCCGTGGCGGTCATGGCCGTGGAGCGCGGTGCTTCCATCATCCGGGCCCATGATGTTCGCGAGACGGTGGATGCGGTGCGCATGACCCGGGCGGTGCTGCAAGGGGCTGACGAGGAGCAAGCCGAATGACACGCAAGTACTTTGGCACGGACGGAATACGGGGCCGGGTCGGTGAATTCCCGATCACTCCGGATTTCGTGCTCAAGCTGGGCTGGGCGGCGGGCCGTGTGCTCGCCGGCGAGGGTGCGAGCAAGATCCTGATCGGAAAGGATACGCGCAGCTCCGGCTACATGTTCGAATCGGCGCTGGAGGCGGGGATCTCCGCGGCCGGGCTGGATGTGCTGCTGCTGGGTCCCATGCCCACGCCGGCGGTGGCCTACCTCACCCATACCTTTCATGCCCGGGCCGGCATCGTGATTTCCGCCTCGCACAACGCCTACACCGACAACGGCATCAAGTTCTTCGGGGCCAATGGTCGCAAGCTGGCAGATGCGATCGAGCACCAGATCGAGGAAATGATGGAGGCGCCCATGGAGATGGTGAACGCCGACCAGTTGGGCAAGGTTCGCCGCATCGTGGATGCCAGGGGCCGTTACATCGAGTTCTGCAAGAGCACGGTACTGGGCCGGCTCAATCTGGCGGGCAAACGGATCGTGGTGGATTGCGCCCATGGTGCGGCCTATCACATTGCCCCGGACGTGTTCGACGAGCTGGGCGCGGACGTCATTACCCTGGGAACCCGTCCGGACGGGATGAATATCAATCGCGAGTGCGGGAGTACTTCGCCCGAGCAGCTGCGCGAAAAGGTGCTTGAAACCGGAGCGGACCTGGGGATTGCCCTGGACGGGGATGCCGACCGGGTAATCATGGTCGACGAGGGGGGCAATCTGGTCGACGGCGACCAGTTGTTGTGCCTGCTGGCCCGTGACCGCAAGCAGCGAAACCTGCTCAATGGCGGTGTGGTGGGCACGCAGATGTCCAATCTGGGCCTGGCGCTGGCGCTGGAGCGCGAGGGCATTCCGTTCTTCCGGGCAAAGGTGGGCGACCGGTACGTCATCGAGGCGCTGGACCAGAAGGGCTGGGTCCTCGGAGGCGAGTCCTCGGGCCACATCCTCAATCTCGATTGCACTTCCACCGGCGACGGGATTGTCTCGGCGCTGCAGGTGCTGGCCGCGATGAATCGCCGGGGCGGCTCCCTGTCCGCGGCGGTTTCGGGAATGGAAAAGATGCCCCAGGTCATGATCAATGTTCGCGGCACGCGCCGCGACGGTTTTGCCGAGCACCCGGCCGTGAAGGACGCGGTGGGCCGGGTCGAGCAGGAGCTCGGCGATAACGGTCGCGTACTGCTGCGCCCCTCGGGAACCGAACCCCTGGTACGGGTGATGGTCGAAGGGCGTGAGCATGAACAGGTGAACATGCTGTGCCAGCAGATTGCCGAGGCGGTGGAAGAGGCCATAGCCTAGCGGCGGTCAGCAGTCAGTGCTCGGATTGACACAACGGAGGGGGAAGCGTCTTGCGCAGGCCAATGGTTGCCGGAAACTGGAAGATGAATGGCCGCCGCGGAATGGCGGCAGAACTGGCCGCGGCGGTGGCGGAGTCGGCCCCGCGTGATATCGATGTGCTGTTGTGTCCGCCATTTCCCTATCTGTCCACCGTGGTGGACGCGGTGGGCGACGTCGGGGTGACGGTGGGGGCTCAGAACCTGTGTGCGCACAGCGACGGCGCCTTCACCGGCGAGGTTTCCGGCGAGATGCTTGCCGAGTCCGGCTGCACCCATGTGCTGGTGGGCCACTCCGAGCGCCGAAGCCTGTTTGGCGAAACCAGCGCCCAGGTGGCGTCAAAGTTCCGCCGCGCGCAGGACGCTGGGCTGGTGCCCATCCTGTGCCTGGGCGAGACGCTGGACGAACGCGAGGCCGGGCGCACCAGCGAAGTGCTGGATGGGCAGCTGCAGCCGGTATTCGACGAGGCCGGGGTGGAAGGACTGGCCCGGGCGGTAATTGCCTACGAACCGGTCTGGGCCATCGGTACCGGCCGCAGTGCCACGCCCGAGCAGGCACAGGAAACCCATGCCTGGCTGCGTGCCCGGGTCTCCCGGGAGAGCCCTGAAGTCGCGGCCGGGCTCTTGCTGCTTTACGGCGGCAGTGTAAAGGCGGATAATGCCGCCTCGCTTTTCGGCCAGGCCGATATAGACGGTGGTCTGATCGGAGGCGCCTCCCTGGAGGCGGACAGTTTTCTCGCCATCTGCAAGGCGGCGACAGCGCAGCAATAGAATCCTATGGATATTATTCTTCATGTAGTGCACGTCATCACGGCACTGGCACTGATCGGCCTGATTCTCGTCCAGCAGGGCAAGGGCGCCGATGCCGGCGCATCCTTTGGCGGCGGGGCCTCGCAGGCCATGCTCGGTGGCGCCGGCGGCGGCAACTTTCTCAGCCGTGCTACGGCAATCCTGGCAGTGGTCTTCATGCTTACCAGCCTGGCGCTGGCGTGGTATGCCCGTCAGCAGGCGGAAGCCGGTGACCGGGTCCTGCCAGCCATGGAGGAAGCCGGCGACGCGGATGTCCCGGGCTGGGGCGAGATCGAGGAAGACGAGGGCGTGGTCCCCCGCGTGGACGAGGACGAGGCGCAGGAAGAAGGCCTGGTGCCGCGGGCTGACGGAGAGGATGCCGAGGGGGGTGCAGAAGTGCCTGACCTTGATATAGAATCGCCGCCCCCGGAAGAGCCGGAAAGCTGAACGGAATATGCCGAAGTGGTGGAATTGGTAGACACGCTATCTTGAGGGGGTAGTGGGCTTTGCCCGTGCCGGTTCAAGTCCGGCCTTCGGCACCAATTGATGATGCGCCCCTGGCGGGGCGCGCTATTTTTCTCGGCCGGACTGCCGGCCGTCGCCGGGACGGCTCGGGTCGCCCGCTTCGCGGGCTTCACAGCCCTCGCCTGCGACGGCGCTTGACACTTCCAGCGTCAAGCCCGGCCTTCGGCACCAAATTGCGCACTCCTGCCGGAGTGCGAGCTACGAGCTGCGAGCTACGGGCCTCGAGTTTTTGCAGAGGCCCGGGGTCGCCCGAAGCTTGCGGGATTAATAGCGATTTTTCCCGGAAATTCGGGAGTTTATGAATCTCGCCAGAAGTGCGGTTCCATTGACAAACCCGACGGCGCTATCTATAGTCGGCCTCCCGTTTCAGGGGTGAGTGCGCGGCGATGCTGGCGCACCGGCTGAATCGACGTCGAAGGGGGTACCAGCCTTCGGCGGTAGCAGAGACTGGTACAGTGGGTTTTATTGCGGGGTGGAGCAGTCTGGTAGCTCGTTGGGCTCCCCACCCGGAAAGAGTCCGAAGGGAGTCAGCGACCTTCGGGTTCTGAGCCCGACCCCTGAAGGGTCTGGCTAAGGTAGGATCGTTGGCAGTGGGTTTTATTGCGGGGTGGAGCAGTCTGGTAGCTCGTCGGGCTCATAACCCGAAGGTCGTAGGTTCAAATCCTGCCCCCGCTACCAAACAGATCGAGTCTGCTGTGTTCTGTTTGGCAGGCGCTACCGTAAAGCCCCTCTTTGCAGGGGCTTTTTGTTAGGTGGCCTGCAGGCATGGCGGGGCTCGCAACGTAGAATGGGCGTTGTGCCCATTTTTTGTTTGTGCCGCCGGGGCGGCGGAGGAAAACGCGAATACATGTCGCGCAGAATGGAAAAGCTGGAGGTGCTGCTGGCGCCGGTAGTCGAGGACCTGGGCTTCGAGTTGTGGGGCCTGGAGTTTTTCCGGGGTCGTAATGCGGTACTGCGGCTCTACATTGATGGTGAGCAGGGAATTACGGTGGACGACTGCGCGGATGTCAGCCACCAGGTCAGTGGCGTGCTCGACGTCGAGGACCCGCTTCCCGGGGAGTACAACCTGGAAGTGTCTTCGCCGGGGCTCGACCGGCCGCTTTTCACCCTGTCGCACTGGGCCCGTTACATCGGCGAGCAGGTCAGGCTTCAACTGGTTGCTCCGATGGCGGGAAGGCGAAAATTTGTAGCCCGCCTCAAGGCGGTAAACGGGGATGTGCTGCTGCTCGAGCATGAAGGCGAGTCGCTGCATGTGCCCTTTACGCAGGTCGACCGGGCCAATCTTGTTCCACGGATTGATTGAGCCCCGACCGGATTTAGGTGTTGTCTTGTCACAGGCCAGGCCATGAATAGAGAAATCCTGCTGGTAGCGGAAACGGTATCCAACGAAAAGGGCGTCAGCCGTGATGTCATCTTCGAGGCCATCGAAAGTGCCCTCGCCGCGGCATCGCGCAAGCGTTTCAGGGAAGAAGAAGATGTGGAGGTGCGCGTGCGCGTCGACCGGGAAACTGGCAGCTACCGCACCTATCGTGTCTGGCATGTGGTGCCTGACGAGGAACTGTATGAGTTCGGCCGTCAGCTGACGCTGGATGAGGCGAAGGAAAAGGATCCCAACCTGGAAATCGGTGATGTCTGGGAAGAGGAAATCGAGTCGGTGGAGTTCGGCCGTATCGGTGCCCAGACCGCCAAGCAGGTCATCGTGCAGAAGGTGCGCGAGGCCGAGCGCGCCCAGATCGTCGAGGAATACCGTGAACATATCGGCGAGCTGATCAGTGGCGTGGTCAAGAAGGCAACCCGTGACAGCATCATTCTTGACCTGGGCAGCAATGCCGAGGCGCTGATTCCCCGCGAGCACATCATTCCCCGCGAGTCGGTGCGTCAGAATGACCGCGTTCGAGCTTATCTGCTTGATGTCAACGAAGAAAACCGGGGGCCACAGCTGCTTGCCAGCCGTGCCTGCCCGGAAATGCTGGTTGAGCTGTTCAAGATCGAGGTGCCGGAGATCGGCGAGGAACTGATCGAGCTCAAGGGCGCGGCGCGGGATCCGGGTTCGCGGGCGAAGATTGCCGTGAAGTCGAACGACCAGCGCATCGACCCTGTAGGGGCCTGTGTGGGCATGCGCGGCGCGCGGGTGCAGGCCGTGTCCAACGAGCTGGCCGGCGAGCGCATCGATATCGTGCTCTGGGACGACAATCCTGCGCAACTGGTGATCAATGCCATGCAACCGGCGGAAGTGGCCTCGATTGTGGTCGACGAAGAGAACAACAGCATGGACATCGCGGTCGAGGATGAATCCGCGCTGGCACAGGCCATTGGCCGGGGCGGGCAGAACATTCGTCTGGCTTCGGACCTGACGGGCTGGACGCTGAACGTGATGACCCTTGAAGACGCCGAGGAAAAGCAGGAAAGCGAGGCGCAGCAGGCTCTGAACACCTTTATCAACGAGCTTGGTGTGGAGGAAGACCTGGCCGAGGTTCTGGTCGAGGAAGGCTTTCTCACACTTGAAGAAGTCGCCTATGTACCGCGCGACGAGATGCTGGGCATCGAGGGTTTTGACGAGGAGATCGTCGAGCAATTGCGCCAGCGGGCCAAGGATGTATTGCTGACCCGCGCGCTGGTTTCCGACGAGGGTGGTCAGGAGCCGCAGGAGGATCTGCTCAACATGGAAGGCATGGACGAGGAGCTGGCGAAGAAGCTGGCGGCCCGTGAGATCCTGTCCATGGAAGATCTTGCCGAGCAGGCCGTGGATGACCTGATGGAAGTGGAAGGTATGGATGAAGAGCGCGCGGGACAATTGATCATGACCGCGCGGGCGCCCTGGTTCGCCGATGAAGAGACCGGCGAAACGGAGAAACAGTAGTTTTCCCGCGAGGGCGAGTAGCGGACTGGAGAAAGGTTGCTGATGGCAGAGACGACCGTAAAGAAACTGGCGGAAGCGGTGGGTACACCGGTGGAAACGCTGCTGGGGCAGATGAAAGACGCTGGCCTGCCCCACGCTGACGCCGACGAGACGGTATCCGATGAGCAGAAGCAGCAGCTTCTTGCCCATCTGCGTTCGAACAAGGGTGCCGCGGAGGCTGAGCCGCGCAAGATCACCCTGCGTCGCAAGAGCACCAGTCAGCTGCGAACCAGCACCGCGGGCAAGACCAAGACGGTGAATGTGGAGGTGCGCAAGCGTCGCACCTACGTGAAGCGTTCCGAGCTGGAGAAACAGGAACAGGAGCGTCTGGAGCGCGAGCGCCAGGAGCAGGAAGAACGCGAGCGCGAGGAGGCCGAGCGCAAGGCGAAGGAAGAGGAAGAAGCGCGCCGCAAGCGGGAAGAAGAGGAAGCCCGTCGTCGGGAAGAAGAGCAAGCGCGGCGTCAGGCCGAGGAAGAAGCGGAAATGACCCCGGAAGCGCGCGCGGAGGCCGAGGAAAAGGCGAAGAAGGCCGCCGAGGAGCGGGCCAAACGGGTATCCGTGCCCCGTGGAGGAGCCACCGCGAAGAAGGCCCCTGCGCGCAAGGAAACCGCCGCGCAGAAGAAAAAGCGCGAGGAGGAAGAACGTCGTCAGCGCGAGGCCGAGGAGGCCCGCCGCAAGCAGGAAACCGAGGCCCGCAAGAAGGCCGAGGAAGAGGCTGCCCGTGCCACGGCCGAAGAAGCCAAGCGCATGGCCGAGGAGCTGGAAAAGCGTGGCGAGCAGCCCGAGCAGCCTGCCGAGGAAGAAGTGGACGATGCTGGTTCCGCCATCGTCTCCGAGGCCATGGAAGCCAGCTGGCGTGACGAGGAGCGGGTTACCCGCCGTCGGCGCCGGCGTTCCGTGGCGCACGGCCAGCTCAAGGGCTCAATGAACAAGCAGCACGGCTTCCAGAGCCCGACCGAGAAGATGGTCTATGAAGTGGAAGTGCCCGAGTCCATCACCGTGCAGGATCTGGCCCAGCGCATGAGCGTGAAGGTGCGGGATCTCATTCGCGCTCTGATGAAGATGGGCGAGATGGCGACTGCCAATCAGCTGGTCGATCAGGAAACCGCGATGCTTGTGGTCGAGGAGCTGGGCCACAAGCCGAAGGCAGTCAAGGGGCAGGAAGAGGCGCTGGAAGACGATCTGGCGGACCTGGCCACGCCCGAGGGCGAGCCGGAGCCCCGTGCTCCGGTGGTCACCATCATGGGCCATGTGGACCACGGCAAGACGTCGCTGCTGGACTATATCCGGCGCACCAAGGTCGCCGATGGCGAGGCTGGTGGCATCACCCAGCATATCGGCGCCTATCATGTGAAAACCGATCAGGGCATGGTCACCTTCCTGGATACGCCGGGTCACGCTGCCTTTACCGCCATGCGCGCCCGCGGTGCCCAGGCCACGGATGTTGCCGTGATCGTGGTGGCCGCCGATGACGGCATGATGCCCCAGACCGAAGAGGCCATTGACCATGCCCGGGCTTCCGGCGTGCCGATCATTATTGCCGTAACCAAGATCGACCGTGAGAACGCGGATCAGGACAAGGTGCGCAATGATCTTGCCCGCAAGGAAGTCATTCCCGAGGAGTGGGGCGGCGATTATCAGTTCGTCTATGTGTCCGCCCATACCGGCGAGGGTATCGACAACCTGCTCGAGGCCATCCTGTTGCAGTCGGAACTCCAGGAGCTGAAGGCGCCGGCGAAGGGCCCGGCCCAGGGCGTGGTGCTGGAGTCGCGTATCGAGAAGGGCCGTGGCCCGGTTTCCGATATCCTGGTGCAGGCGGGTGAGCTCAATACCGGCGACATGCTGCTGGCGGGTTCGCACTTCGGCAGGGTGCGCGCCATGATTGACGAGACCGGAACCCAGATCAAGAACGCCGGCCCGTCCCTGCCCGTGGAGGTGCTGGGGCTGGACGGTACGCCGGAAGCCGGTGAGCAGTTCGTGGTGGTTCCCAATGAGCGCAAGGCCCGGGAAGTGGCCGAGTTCCGTCAGGAGCGTGACCGCGAGCAGAAGATCAAGCGGCAGCAGGCCTCGAAGCTGGAAAATCTGCTGGAGAACATGGGCGAGGCCGGTGCCAGCAAGGTGGACATCGTGCTCAAGGCCGACGTGCGCGGTTCCCTGGAAGCCCTTCAGGGGGCGCTTCAGGATCTGGGCACCGAGGAAGTGACCGTGAACCTGGTTTCTTCCGGGGTCGGCGGCATCAATGAGTCCGATGTGAATCTGGCCATTACGTCCGGTGCCGTGTTGCTCGGTTTCAACGTGCGTGCCGACAACAAGGCCAAGAAGCTTGCCGAACAGGAAGGCATCGATATCCGGTACTACAGCGTCATCTATGAACTCATAGATGATGTGAAGCAGGCGATGTCCGGTCTGCTCGCTCCCGAGAAGCGCGAGGAGATCCTGGGCGTGGCCGAGGTGCGCGAAGTCTTCCGTTCGACCCGCTTCGGGTCCGTTGCCGGCTGCATGGTGGTCGAAGGCACGCTTTACCGGAATCGCCCCATCCGCGTACTGCGCGAGGAAGTGGTGATCTTCGAGGGTGAGCTCGAGTCGCTGCGGCGCTTCAAGGATGACGTGCAGGAAGTGCGCAATGGCATGGAATGCGGGATCGCCGTGAAGGGCTACAAGGACGTCAAGGCCGGTGACAAGATCGAGGTGTTCGAAGTACGCGAAGTGCAGCGCACGCTCTGACGGAAGCAGGCATCATGTCCGGACACCACCGCCCCCGGGGCTTTCAGCGCATCGACCGCGTGGCCGACCAGATCCAGCGGGAGCTGGCCTCGCTCGTCCAGTTCGGCATGAAGGACCCCCGTCTGGGCATGATTACCATCCAGCATGTAAAGCTTTCCCGGGACATGGCCTGGGCGGATGTGTATTTCACGGTGCTGGCCAAGGGCCGGGACGAGGGGCGGGAATCGGAAGCGGTGCTGGCCAATGCCGCCGGCTGGCTGCGCAGCCAGCTGGCGCAGGAAATGAAGCTGCGTACCGTGCCGAAGCTGCGTTTCCACTATGACGAGATTCCGGAGCAGGCCGATCACGTTTCGCGTCTGATTCGCGAGGCGCGCGAGCGTGACGGCGCCTGGAGCGGTTCGCGGGACCATGACTCCGGCGAGGATGCGCGCGGCGCCACGGACGGGAAGCAGCCCCCGGGCGAGGGCCCCGACGAACCGGACCAACACTGACAGTGAAAGCAGGAGTACGGAACCATTGGCAAAACGACGTCAGCGCGGCCGCCCGGTCAACGGCATTCTGCTGCTGGACAAGCCCGCCGGGGTGACCAGCAACGGCGCCCTGCAGATGGCCAAGAAGATGTTCGCCGCGGCCAAGGCCGGCCATACCGGCAGCCTGGACCCGCTGGCTACCGGCATGCTGCCCATCTGCTTCGGCGAGGCCACCAAGTTCAGCCAGTTCCTGCTGGATGCGGACAAGCGCTACAGGGTGGCGGCACGGCTGGGTGTGCGCACCGAGACCGGTGACGCTGACGGCGAAGTCATCGAGGAGCGCCCGGTGTCGGTCACCGAGGCAGGCGTGGCCGGGGCCATGGAGTGCTACGAGGGCTATATCGAACAGATCCCGTCCATGTATTCGGCCATCAAGCACAATGGCGAGCCCCTGTACAAGCTGGCCCGGCGCGGCGAGACGGTGGAGCGCAAGCCGCGGCCGGTGACGATACACCGGCTTGAGCTGACTGCCCTGGAAGGAGATGTGCTGGAATTCGACGTGGACTGCACCAAGGGCACCTATGTGCGCACCCTGGTGGAGGACCTGGGCGAGGACCTGGGCTGCGGGGCCCACGTGATCGGGCTGCGCCGGCTGGGCGCGGGGCCCTATCCGGCGGAGAAAATGCTTACCCTGGAGCAACTTGGCGAGATCAAGGAGGCCGGGGGGTTCGAGGCAATCGACGAAAAGCTCTTGCCTTTGTCCACATCCGTGGCAGACTGGCCGCGCGCCGAACTGGGCGACAACGCCGCCTGGTACCTGATTCAGGGCCAGCCGGTGATGGCCAATGACCGGCCCGCCGAGGGCTGGGTCAGCGTCTATCAGGCCTCCAGCGGAGAGTTCCTGGGCGTCGGAGAAGTACTGGAGGACGGGCGGGTTGCCCCCCGTCGTCTGGTGGCGGGCTGAGCCCGCCGCGAGGAAAGGACGGCAGCTGTACCTATGCACGGCTGACCGTGTCACATCAACGCATAGTGAAAAGGAGCACGAAAGATGGCAGTTTCCACCGAACGCAAGGCCGAGATCCTCAAGGAGTATGGCCGCAAGGAAGGTGATACCGGATCCCCCGAGGTCCAGGTTGCCCTGCTTACCGAGAACATCGTTGCGCTGCAGGGCCACTTCAAGGACCACAAGAAGGATCACCACAGCCGCCGGGGTCTGATTCGCATGGTCAACCAGCGCCGCAAGCTGCTGGACTATCTGGCCAGGAAGGACCGCCAGCGCTACCGGGATCTGATCAAGAGCCTGGGGCTGCGTCGCTGATCCGCATGAATCCCTGTCTCACCAGACCTGCGGCCTTCACGGCGGCGGTGCCGGATTCCGGCGCCGGCCAGCCGGTGTCCGGGCGGACACTGCCGCCCGGAGCGCCAGACAGCCCAGGGTATTGCACAAAAGCCCGGTTTATTGCCGGGCTTTTGTGTACCGGGCGCCCGGTTTTCGGCCCTTGCGGCCGGGGCCACGGCGGGCCAAGGCTATGGTGAGCCAGGGTTTGGCGCTATGATGCACCCTGAAATGATGACGGAAAACAGAAGAGTAGAGAGATATGTTTAACATGGTACGCAAGGAATTCCAGTACGGTGACGAAAAGGTAGTACTGGAAACCGGACGCTTCGCCCGCCAGGCCACCGGCGCGGTAATGGTCACCATCGGCGATACTTCGGTACTGGTTACCGTCGTGGCCCGAAAGGAGGCCGATCCGGGAAGACCCTTCTTTCCGCTGACGGTCAACTACCAGGAAAAGAACTATGCCACCGGGCGCATCCCGGGCAGCTTTTTCCGCCGCGAAGGCCGGCCCTCCGAGAAGGAGACCCTGACCTGCCGCCTGATCGACCGGCCGATCCGCCCGCTGTTCCCCGACGGCTTCATGAATGAGGTTCAGGTGATCGCCACGGTAATGTCCTCGGACAAGGACCGCGATCCGGATATCGCCGCGCTGATCGGCACCTCCGCGGCGCTGGCCATCTCCGGTGTGCCCTTCGCCGGCCCCATTGGCGCAGCTCGCGTAGGCTTCAAGGACGGCGTCTATCTGCTGAATCCCTCCTACAGCACCCTGGAAGAATCGGATCTCGATCTGGTGGTCGCCGGTACCGAAAAGGCGGTGCTGATGGTGGAGTCCGAGGCGAACGAACTCAGTGAAGACCAGATGCTGGGCGCGGTGCTGTTCGGTCATGTGGAGATGCAGAAGGCCATTAACGCGATCAACGAACTGACCGCCGAGGCGGGCAAGCCGCGCTGGGACTGGACGCCGGTGCCGCAGAACGAGGCACTGTACAGCCAGGTTACCGAGAAGTACTCCGATGCGCTGAAGGAAGCCTACGGGATTACCGACAAGCAGGAGCGCTCCACTCGTGTTGGCGAGCTGCGTGGTCAGTGTATCGAGGAACTGGGTGCGCCCGAGGGCGAGGAAGGCCCGGATGCCGATGAGGTGAAAGGCCTTTTCGGAAAGCTCGAGAAGAACATCGTGCGCTCCGGTGTCGTGGCCGGTCAGCCGCGTATCGATGGCCGCAGCCTGGATACGGTGCGACCCATTGATATTGAAGTGGGCTTCCTGCCGAAGACCCATGGCTCGGCACTGTTCACCCGCGGTGAAACCCAGGCGATTGTCACGGCGACGCTGGGCGGGATGCGTGATGCGCAGTTCATTGATGCCCTGGAAGGCACGCGCCAGGACCGTTTCATGCTCCACTACAACTTCCCGCCTTTCTGCGTGGGCGAGACCGGCTTTGTCGGCACGCCCAAGCGCCGTGAAATCGGCCACGGCCGGCTGGCCCGCCGCGCGATGCACGCGGTACTGCCCGGCGAGGAAGAGTTTCCCTACGCAATTCGCGTGGTCTCGGAGATCACCGAATCCAATGGCTCCTCTTCAATGGCAACCGTCTGCGGCACCTCGCTGTCGCTGATGGACGCCGGCGTGCCCGTGAAGGCCCCGGTTGCGGGCATCGCCATGGGCCTGGTCAAGGAAGAAGGCGGCAAGTTTGCTGTGCTGTCCGATATCCTCGGTGACGAGGACCACCTCGGTGACATGGACTTCAAGGTGGCAGGCACGGAAAACGGTGTTACCGCCCTGCAGATGGACATCAAGATCGAGGGTATCACCGAAGAGATCATGGAAAAGGCGCTGGATCAGGCACGCGCCGGCCGGATGCATATCCTGGGCGAGATGAACAGGGTGATCAGCGAGCCGCGTGCGGAGGTTTCCGATAACGCCCCCACACTGCTGACCCTGAACATCAATTCCGACAAGATCCGGGACGTGATCGGCAAGGGTGGCGCGACCATCCGCGGTCTGTGCGACGAGTTCAACGCGAATATCGATATTGACGATAACGGCGTGGTAAAGGTCTATGCGGAAAACCGCGACCAGGCCGCCGCCGCCGTGCGTCGTATCGAAGAAATTACCGCCGAGCCGGAAGTGGGCGAGATCTACGACGGCAAGGTGATTCGCTGCGTCGACTTCGGCGCCTTCGTCGAGATCCTTCCGGGCACCGAAGGGCTGCTGCATATCTCGCAGATTGCCCAGGAGCGCGTCGAAAAGGTGACCGACTACGTCAATGAAGGCGAGATGATCAAGGTCAAGGTGCTCGACGTGGACCAGCGCGGCCGGATCAAGCTTTCCATGAAGGAAGTCAATGCTGAAGCCGAGGCCTGATTCCGCGGTCATGCAAGCAAAAGCGAGAGACGCCACCTCCGGGTGGCGTTTTTCGTTATGCCCGGTGAAGTTATGCCCGGTGAAGTTGTGCCCGGTGAAATCGTTGCCGGCGAATGAGCCACGAGCTGTACAGCCGCCCGCCTGTCCTGCTCCAATACCCGGATGATTGATCTCACGACGCTGGGGGTTCTCGCTCTCATCATGGTTGTCGGCGCACTGTTCTGGCGGGGCCAGGCGGTGCGTGAGCGCGCATTGCGCGCCACGCGCCAGCGCTGCAAGCAGTACGAGGTCGTACTGCTGGACCAGACCGTGGCGCTGGCCGCCTGCCGTCCACGCTGGTCGCGTCGCCAGGGCCCGCAACTGGAACGGCGCTTTCGCTTCGAGTTCACGGTAACCGGTCAGGATCGCTACCAGGGGGTGACCACCACCCGTGGAGACCGGGTGGCAAGCATTTTCCTGGAGCCCCACACGGTGCCGGAAGACGAGCCCTGAGTTGACCGGGGAGGATTCGGGCCTGAACCAGATCCCTCGTACCGGCACACAGCCGCCACCGCTGATACGCCTTCCCGGGTGGTTCTGCGAACCATGGCGGAGACAGAGCTGCGGATTCCCGCCAG
>SLJS01000278.1 GCA_007135015.1 Alcanivorax sp.
CGGAGTTTTGATTCCGCGTGATTACATTACGGAGTGGCGCTCAAAGGCGCCCTGGGTGGACGATGCCCAGGTGGAGCAGGATCTGGTCATCAGCCGGGCCCTGGTGGAGATATTTTCTCATCCCCTATTGCGCAGGGAATTGGCGTTTCGGGGTGGCACGGCCTTGTACAAGCTGTATCTCAAGCCGCCTGCGCGTTATTCCGAGGATATTGATCTGGTGCAGATCAACGCGGGGCCTGCCGGACCGGTAATTGATGCGCTGCGCGAGGTATTGGCCCCGTGGCTGGGTGAGCCAGGGAGAAAACAATCCGAGGGACGGCTAACGCTTTATTTTCGGTTTGAGTCCGAAGATCGCCCGCCCGTTCGATTGAATCTCAAGGTGGAGATCAATACGCGAGAGCATTTTTCGGTGGAAGGCTTTGTAAACGTGCCTTTTGCGGTTTCTTCTCGATGGTTCGAGGGAGAGTGTGGAATCACCAGCTTTTCGCTGGATGAGTTGCTGGCGACGAAATTGCGAGCACTGTATCAGCGCAGCAAGGGCCGTGACCTTTTTGATCTTGCGGTTGCCCTGCAAGCCGGAAATGCCGACCCAGAGAAAGTAGTAGACGGATTTCTAGAATACATGGTGCACGGCGGTCATCGTGTAACCCGAGCTCAATTTGAACAGAATCTGCATGCGAAATTACGCAATCGCCAGTTCCGGGCTGATATTGGCCCCTTGCTTGCGAGTGACTATCAATGGGAAGTTGAGTCTGCGGCACCGTTGGTTCAGGAAGAACTGATTGCACGGTTGCCGGGTGAGCCCTGGAAGGGTGGAGAAGAAGGATAATCACGGAATGAATCGCATTACGGAAAGCGCAATCGAACAGGCGGCGCTGGATACGCTCGGGTGATTGAGCTGAAAAACGCCGGGGACGAGAAGGCCTTCCTGCGCCATGCCTGGAATCAGCTACAGACTACAAGGAAAAGATTCCCGCGCTATTTGTTTGCAACGCGCTGCTGATGATGCGGCCAGCTGATTGAAGGCTTTTGCCGTCGGGCCCATGGTGGCCCATCAGGACCGCCGCCCGAGATTGACACCTTCATCACCTCCCGGTACCTTTTGCCGCCTCGCACTCGGGTGTTCACCCGTCCTGCCGGACGAGTGGATGAAACGGGAAGTCGGTGCGGCATGCCCTGAAAAACGGCCGCTGCCCATTCCGACGCTGCCCCCGCAACGGTGATTGAGTCAGGAACCGCCATCGCAGCCACTGTGCCTTGTGCACGGGAAGGCGGCGGCTTCCGGAGATGGCCCGCCATCTCGCTCATAAGCCCGGAGACCGGCCCGCGTGCCTGAACCGTGCGTTGCGGAGGGCGACGTCGGGGCGGCCGGATGCTTCTCGCATAACAGACTCTCCAGCCCCCTGAAGTTGCCCCGCGCGCTTTCGTAATGAAACGCCGTGCGGGTGAGCACGGCAAAGGGGGTACTCATGAGCAGCAATCCTTTCCGTTTCGCGGCAATGGCCGCCGGTGTCCTGTCTTTCAGCTTCAGTGCGCAGGTTGTCGCCGAAGAAAACATTTCCGGCGAAAACAACGTGACCCTGGATCCGGTGGTGGTGACACCCACACTTTCGGCGCAGACCGTGCGCGAAAGCCTTTCCTCGGTGACGGTGATCGATCGGGAACAGATCGATCGGCAACAGCCTCGGGAGCTTCAGGATCTTTTCCATGGTCAGGCGGGGATCAATGCGGTTTCCAGTGGCAGCTTCGGCAAGAACACCAGTGTCTTTACGCGAGGCACCGGCAGTGAGTCGACGATCCTGTTGGTGGATGGCATCCGGATTCGCTCGGCAACGAGCGGGGGGGCGCCCTGGCAGTTCATTCCTCCGCAACTGCTGGACCGGCTGGAAGTGGTGCGTGGGCCACGGGGAAGTCTCTACGGAGCCGACGCCGTCGGTGGTGTAGTGCAGGCTTTTACTCCGGAAGGCCGTGGTGAGGCGCAACACTGGGCACAGGCCGGCGGCGGCTCCTTCGGCACCCGCGAAGGCGGCGCCGGGGCGGCGGCGGGAGACAGCCGCAGCCGTTTCAGTATTGCCGGGAATCATTTCGACACCGGTGGCGTGCCCGTTCGCCCCGACGGCGAGGACAAGGGTTTCCGGAACAACTCCGGGATTGCCAGCGCGGCCTACCGGCTCGACGGCGGCACGGAAATTTCCGTGGTCGGTTTCCAGGCCGAGGGTAATACCGAATTTGACAGTGGTGACACTGATTTCCTGATCCAGGCGCTCGGTGCCAGTGCGGAGGCGGCGGTGAATGACCACTGGATTACTCATTTCCAGCTGAGCCAGGCTCGTGATGAGGGCGAGCAGGACGACGGCTCCTTCTTTGACACGCGCAGCCGGGTCGCGCACTGGCAGAACCGTTTTACGCGGGACGAGCAGGAACTTGTTGTCGGTGCCGAGTACCTGGAAGATGTGGTGAGCAGCTCCCGGGACTTTGCCGAGGACCGGCGCGACAACGTGGCCGTCTTCGGCCAGGCCTTTGCCGGGCTGGGCGACCTGGATCTGCAGACGAGCCTGCGCCACGACGACAACGAGGCGTTTGGCAGTCATGTCACCGGCGGCGTGTCGCTGGGCTATGCACTGGACAGCGCGCACACGGCACGGGCCAGCTACGGCACCGCCTTTCGCGCGCCCACCTTCAACGATCTTTTTTGGCCATCGGATCCGTTCAGCGAAGGCAACCCGGATCTGGAACCGGAAACCTCGCAGACCACAGAGGTCGGCATCCGGGGGCAGTACCGGATCCTGTTCTGGGATCTGGCCGCCTATCAGACGGACGTGGAAGACCTCATTGACTGGGCACCGGGTAACGACGGCATCTGGCGGCCCACCAATCTGGAAGACGCGCGTATCCAGGGGGTGGAGCTTTCCGCCGGGGTCAACCTGGATCAGTGGCGGGTTCAATCCTCCGCCGAATACAAGGACCCTCGGGACCGGGAAACCGACAATCTTCTTACGCGTCGTTCCCGGGCAAACTTCAGGCTGGAAGTGGACCGCCAGTTCGGCGACTGGTCCCTGGGCGCAACAGGGGTGGCGGAGGGCCATCGCTATGATACCGATGGCACACGCCATTCCGGCTTCGGCCTACTGAACCTGCGCGCCAGCTGGGAATTCGCGCGTCACTGGTCCGCCCGGCTCACCGTCGACAATGCTCTGGACAAGGACTATGTCACGGCCCGCAATACGCTGAACGACTTCGATTACCAGAACGCCGGCCGGGGTGTCTTCCTGACGGTTCGCTACGGCAGCCGCTGAAGCGGGGGAGTGTCGCAATGGCAGCGATCATGCAAGGGCGCGCCGAGCTGTACAGGCTAATCATTGCGGCATGCATTGGAGTGTGCCTCTGCCTTTCCGGCCAGGCCGCGGCCGGAGACGGCGCGCGCATTTTCGGCGTGATCTCCGATCGCTCCGCCGCCGAAGTCGCCGCCGGGGCCAACCGGTTTCTGGAGCGGTTCCCGGAAAACGAAGTGGTGCTGCGCACGCCGGAGCAGCTTGCGGACAAGCCCGACGGGGAAGTGGTGAAGCTGTGGCGCGGGGCGGACGCCGTGCTGGTGGCCGCGGTCTTCGGTGACGAGGCGCCGCGCCTGGCGCGCCTGCTTCGCGAGCATCCGCCCGCCCGGGACGCGACCGTCTTTGCCACCAACAGCAGCCGCCAGCTGGTCCGGTTATCCCGTATCAGTGGCGAACGGGTGCTGGAGGATCTCTCCCACGACGAAATCACCGAAATGGTGGCCAATCCGGACGCCGGCGATGACGCCCATGCTCATCTGAAGGAACAGAAACGGCGTTTTCCCGCACAGCGTCAGTGGCTGATCGGCCGCACCCATTATCAGGGCCGCAGCCCGGAATCCATGGACGCGCTGATGCGCTGGTTGCTGGTCACCGCCGGTAATGAAATGCAGTTGCCGGAGCCGGAACCGCGCCAGACGGTGCGGTACTACCGTGACGGGGAAGCCGTCACGGATGCCGGGCAACTGAACCTGGTGGAAGGCCCGGCCGTGGCCCTGCTGGATCTGGACAGCGGCGACCGCCCCGGCGACCGGGACCTGCTCGACAGTGTCTGCGCGGCACTGGAGGCCCGGGATATCCAGTGCTTCGCGGTGCTCGCGCGCTGGGGCGGCGGCAGTGTCGCCGCGGTGGAGCAACTTGCCGGGACCGCGACACCGGCGGAACTTGCCGGCGTGCTCAGCCTGCAGGATTTCACCGTCGGCGGCGGCGAGGGGCGCCGTGCGGTGACCGAAGCACTGGAGAAGCTGGATGTTCCGGTGATCAAGGGCGTGCGTCTGCCCGGGGACACCGAAGCGCAATGGCGCCTGGGCGATGCCGGCATTCCCCGGGAGACGGTGCACTACAAGATCGCCATGCCGGAGCTGCAGGGCATCAGCCAGCCCCATCTGCTGGCGGTGGCCCAACCGCCGCGCATTGATGAGCGCACCGGCATCCGGCTGACCCTGACCCGGCCGGTGAACGAACGGGTGGAAGCCGTGGCGGATCGTTTCCAGCGCTGGAAACGACTGCGGTACCTGGATAACCACGACAAGCGTATCGCGCTGGTCTATTACAACCACCCACCGGGTCGGCAGAACATTGGCGCGGACAAGCTCGATGTGCCCGAGTCCCTGTTCGAGATGCTGCAACGGCTGCAGGCCGCCGGCTATAACACCGGCGAGCTGCCGGAAGACGCCGAAGCACTTCATGACCGGATACAGGAACGCGGTGTGAATCTTCCCGAGGACCGCCGGGCGCTGGAGGCGCTGGCCGGACAGGTGCCGTCGCTGAGTCGCGACCAGTATCAGGCCTATTTCGATACCCTGCCGGAGGCCGTGCGCGCGGAACTGGAACAGGGCCCGGTGGGCTATCTGCATGCCCGGCTCGCCGAAGCGCTCGAGCGCGATGAACAGGCCCTGGGCACGGATCTCCTGGATCGCCGTATCGAGGACCTGCGGCACATGCTGGGCAACCTGGACCACGCTGCCCGCGAACGGGCCATGGCACTGCTGGATCAGTTCGAGGCCGGCTGGCGCCGGGCGCTGAAGGAAGATGTGCCGGAGCTGCAGGAAGAACAGCCGGAAGCCCAACCGCAAGAGAGGCTTGCGGCACTGCGCGATGCCCTGGTGCGTACCGGCATTCCCGGGCTCACCGGCTGGGGGAAGGCTCCGGGCGAGGCCATGGTGCGTGACGGGGAAATGCTCTTTCCGGGCCTGCGTTTCGGCAATGTCTTTATCGGGCCGCAGCCGCCCAGGGGCTGGGAGGTGGACGAGGCCCTGCTGCATGCCAACACCAGCTTTCCGCCCACCCATCACTACACGGGCTTCTATCACTGGCTGCGTGATCACTTCGAGGCGGATGCGCTGGTCTATGTGGGGCGGCATTCCACCCGCGAGTTCCTGCCGCGCCGCCGCGCCGGTCTGGCTTCAGACGATTACCCGGACCTGCTCGGCGGTGACCTGCCGGTGATCTATCCCTATATCGTCGACGGGGTGGGCGAGGGCATCCAGGCCAAGCGCCGGGCCATGGGCGTGATCATCAGTCACCTGACGCCGCCGCTGGCCACCACCGAGCTCTATGACGAACTGCTGGAGCTGCGCCAGCTGGTGGAAACCTTCGAGGCGGCTACCGATCCGGACTCGCCCACCCGCTCCCGTTCCGCGGACAGACTGCGCGAGCGCATTGCCGAGCTGGACATGGAAGGGGAGATCGAGCGGGAACTGGCACGCGGACATCATCATGATCACGGCCCCGATCATGAAGATAGTCATGACGACGATCATCATGATGAGCACGATGAGCATGACGCTGCCGGCCACGATGAACCGGAACAGGACCACGAGCGCGAGCGCCCGGACCTGGACACCGTGGACGACGAACTCCTGGTGCATGAGGTGGGCCATTACCTGACGCACATGCAGGAGCGCTTCATGCCGCTGGGGCTGCATGTCTTCGGTCGCGACTGGGACGACGGGGCGCAAGAGACCATGCTGGCGTCCATGGCCGGCGACGACGACATCAAGCCGCAGTGGCGCGAGGAACTGGCCGCGTCTCCCCGCGCCGAGCGGGAGAACTGGCTGGCGGCCCTGGCGGGGCGTTTCGTGCCGCCCGGACAGGGCAATGACCCGGTGCGCACCCCGAACGTGCTGCCCACCGGCCGCAACTTCCATGCGCTTTCCAGCGACCTGGTGCCCACCCGGGTGGCCTGGTCCCTGGGCAGTGAAATGGCCGCGGCCGCCCGGGAAGATGATGATCCCCGTGCCACCGGCAGCGAGGCGCTGGTGCTCTGGGCCTCGGACACGGTGCGCGACGAGGGGGTGATCGTGGCCTTCGGCCTGGACATGCTTGGCATCCGCCCGGAATGGAACGCCCGGGGCATTGTCGAGGGGCTGGAACGTCGGCCGCTGGGCGGGGATCGGGACAACCGCCGGGACCTGCTCTTTACCACCTCGGGTCTGTTCCGCGATCTCTACGAGGACCAGCTTGTCTGGCTGGATCGTGCCGCGCGGCTGGCCCTGGACGGCGCGTCGGAGACCATCGAGCGCGAACACCCGGCGCTGGTGCCGGCGCTGCGCGCGGCGCTGGCGCCGCTGCCCGGGGACATGCGGGACCCGGGTAACGAAAGCCTGGCGGACAACCGCGTGGCGGCCCGCTGGGTCGAAGATGTGCGCCAATTGCTGCAGGCGGATGTGACCGCGTCCGAAGCGGGCCGGCGGGCGGCGTTGCGGGTGTTCGGCACTGCCCCGGGCGCCTATGGCGCCGGCGTGAACCGTCTGGCCGACCGCTCCGGCGCCTGGCAGGAGCGCGAGGAACTGGGCGCGGCCTATATTCGTCGCATGGGCCATGCCTACGGGGCCGGGGAATCCGGTACCCCCGCCCATGCACAGTTCGAATCCCGTCTGGCGGGTGTGGACCGTACCTACCTGGG
Organism: Alcanivorax sp.; assembly: GCA_007135015.1. Taxonomy (GTDB): domain Bacteria; phylum Pseudomonadota; class Gammaproteobacteria; order Pseudomonadales; family Alcanivoracaceae; genus SLJS01. Next base: position 6,958 of record SLJS01000278.1, read on the forward strand.
CCGCGCCAGCCACCTCTACGGGCTGCTCGACAACGACGACGGCTTCGACTTCCAGGGCGGACTCTCGGTGGCGGTGGAAACAATCACGGGTCGGACGCCGGAGAACCGGGTGCTGATGCACGCGGATGCGGACAATGCCCGGGTGCTGTCGCTGGAGCAGGCGCTGATGGGCGAGTTGCGCGGGCGCAACCTCAACCCCCAGTGGATCGAGCCGCTGATGGAGCAGGGCTATGCCGGAGCGCGTACCATGGCGGCGGATTTTCTCGACAACCTCTGGGGCTGGCAGGCCACCAGCCCGGAAGTGGTGCGCTCCCGTGTATGGGACGAAGTCCATGACGTCTATTTCAACGATCGCCACGAACTGGGGCTGGACGAGTTCCTGGGCGAGGGACATAACGTTCATGTGAAGACTCACATGCAGGCCACGGCCCTGGTGGCGGCCCATCGGGATTTCTGGGACGCGGATCCAGAGGTACTGCAGGCCTTGTCCGAGCGTTTCGCCGAACTGGTGGTGGAGCACGGCCTGCCCGGCAGCGGTCATACCCGTCCCGACCACCCCATGCTGGATGAGGTGGCCGAGCGGCTCGACGAGGCGCTCGGCGAGCCATTCAACGCCCTGCGCGCGGCCACGCAGATCGAGCGCGGGGAGACCGGAACGGATCCTTCTCGGGTAACGGAACTGCAGCCGGCCCGCGAGAAAGACGCCGCCGAGCGGGACGCCGCGGAGGACCGGAAGGAAACGACGGAGACCGGAGAGGCCGACGGTGAGGCCCAGGTGTCCGCCTGGCAGTGGCTGCTGGCCGCCATGCTGGTGTTGCTGCTGGCGGGCGGCTTCATGACCGGAAGGAGGCGCTGATGTTCACTTCGGTGACCCTGGAATGGATGGACTGGCTGGTTGGCGGATTGCTGCAGCCGGTGATCATTGCGCTGCTGGCATTGCTGGCCCTGGCGGTCTGGGAAACCGGCCTGGCCCTGGGCGAACGCAGTGGCGGCATCCGGCGCCTGGAAGCGGCCGGCAGCACGGCCTCACTGGCCCGTCGGGCCCGGCGGCGCATCGACCGGGCGGATCTGCTGGCCCGGGTGGGGCCCATGCTGGGGCTGATGGGCACGCTGATCCCGCTGGGCCCGGGCCTGGCGGCACTGGGCCGGGGCGAGCTGGATGTGCTGGCCCAGGCAGTGACCGTGGCCTTCAACACCACGGTGCTGGGTCTGCTCACCGGTATTCTGGGTTTCCTGCTGGGCCGGCTTCGCCGGCGCTGGTATGACGCGGCCATGGAACGGCTGGAGGCGCGGGCATGAGTGTTCCGTCCTGGCGCCGCAGCCGGTTCGATATCAGC
>SLJS01000053.1 GCA_007135015.1 Alcanivorax sp.
GAATTCGCCTGCGCAGGGGTCGGGCAAAGGTAGCATCCCTGCTCCGTTTGCCCTCAACCGGCCATCCCTGGCCGGTTGACCCCTGCTCCGGCGAATTCAGTCGGCGGCTCCAAAGGGGCCCGAAAAGCACGCGCCTCGCGGCGCTCTGTGTGCGTGGCCTTCGGCCACGCAGGCGCGGCTCAGCGCTTTCCCGTAGGCCCTCCCCCTTGTGCATTTCGGTTTTCTGGCTCCCCTGCAAGGAAGGCCCCATGAAACCCTTTTGCGACACCCTCACAATGGAGAGGGGACCCTCCAGCAAAGCCGGCGTAAAAGAATGGCCCTCCTGTCGCTACACCAGCTCCGGCCTCTCCGGTCTTCCCCTCGCAGCTCGTGGCCCGCGGCCCGGGGCTGGAACTTACTCCCCCAGCTCGCTCGGCAGCCAGCAGGGGCCGCGGGGCCTTTCCGGAAGCGCGAACTCCGCCGGGTATTCGATCTCCACCAGATAGAGCCCGAACGGGGGTGCAGTGACGCCGCCGGCGCGGCGGTCGCGGGCGGCGAGCACCTCGGCCGCCCATTCCGGGCGGGCCTGGCCGGCGCCGATGGCCATCAATACGCCGGCAATATTGCGCACCATGTGCATGAGAAAGGCATCGGCGTGCACTTCCAGTACCAGCAGGTTGCCATGGCGATGCAACGCAAGCCGGTGCATGGTGCGAACCGGCGATTTCGCCTGGCAGTGTACCGACCGATAGGAAGTGAAATCCTGCGTTCCGGTCAGCGCCGGCAGCGCTTCACGCATACGCTGGATATCCAGGGGCCGGTAGTTCCAGGTCACCTGCCGGTTGAACAGGGCCGGACGGACCGGATCATTGCAGATCACATAGCGGTAGCAACGCGACACCGCGGAAAAGCGGGCATGAAAGTCATCGGATACGGGTCTGGCCCAGCGCACACTGATGTCGGAGGGAAGATTGGCATTGGCGCCAAAAACCCAGCTCTTCAATTCACGCGGGGCATCACTGTCGAAATGCACCACCTGATCCGTGGCATGAACGCCGGTGTCCGTGCGCCCGGCACAGACCACGGAAAGGGGATGGTCGGCCACACGCGACAGGGCCGCTTCCACCTCCGTCTGCACCGTGGCCACCCCCGGTTGCTGGGTCTGCCAGCCATGGTAACGGCTGCCGTCGTACTCGATACCGAGGGCAATGCGTGTCATGGGGATCCTGAATGGTGTCGGGGGCTGGCGCCCCCTCCGGCTGCGGGCTACGGGCTACGGACTCCGGGAAAAGCTGGCCCGCGGCTCGAGGCCCGAGGCCCGAAGCCGCAGGCGAAGCCTGCCTAGCCTACCTGCCCCAGCAGGTTCTTGGCTTCGGCCTGCTGGTCGTTGTCACCTTCGGAAAGCACCTCGTTGAGAATATCCCGTGCGCCGTCATTGTCGCCCATGTCGATATAGGCACGGGCCAGGTCCAGTTTGGTGGCATTCTCGTCGGTGTCGCCCAGGAAGTCGAAATCATCGTCTTCGCTGAAGGCGCTGGTTGCGGTCGCCTCCTCGGGCTGGGCCGCCGGTTGCGGTTGCGGAGCGGGTTCCGGCTCCGGTGCAGGTTCCGGTGCTGGTTCCGGCTCAGCTGCAGGTTCCGGCTCGGATTCCAGTTCCAGCTCGCCCCCGTCCCCTTCCAGGTCTTCGAGGCTGAGTTCGGAACTGTCGTCCGCGGAAGCACTCTCTTCCAGGGACTCCTCGCCGGAGGAACCGGACTCCTCGAAATCCAGGCCCTCGAGCGAAAGATCGGGCTCGTCTTCTTCGGCGGTTTCCTGGGCCGAGGAAAACTCCTCGCTCATACTCTCATCCAGGGAGAAATCACTAAGGTCGGCAGTCTCTTCCATTTCCCCGCCCGAGCCTGTTTCACCGATATCCTCGAGCTCCAGGGAAGAACCGCTGTCCTGTTCCGGCTCATCCAGCGAAAGGGCCGAGTCATCCAGCTCATCATCTTCCAGGGAAAGCGAGAATTCCCCGTCATCCGATGAACTCTCCAGGCTGTCGTCGTCGCCCTCGAGGGAAAGCTCCGAGCTCGAGTCATCCTCCAGCGAGAGGCCGGAGTCATCCCCGCCTTCGTCGTCACCCATGTCCAGCTCGAAGTCACCCAGGTCTTCCAGGACTTCCTCGTCCTCACCGGCCGCGGATGCCGACTCTGAAGTGGTTTCTTCCGATTTTTCCTCGTCCAGGGAGAAGTCGAAATTGAACTCTTCGGGTTCTTCCTCGGCCTGCTCTCCACCGCCGGCCGCTTCGGATTCGGCGGGCTTGTTGTCCAGATCCGCGGTGAGATCCATTTCCAGATCGTCGAGCGAGAGCTCGTCGTCTCCGCCTCCAGCAGCGGCTTCGCCGCCACCACCGCCGACCTGACCACGAAGTTCTTTAATGCGCTTGTCCACCGCCGGGGTACCGGCCAGTCTGCCGGCTTCTTCCTCAAAGGCGGCGGAATCGTTCATCTCCGCCAGAATCTCCAGCACCCGGGTCTTGAGTTCGTCGCGATCCGGGTTCTTCCCGATTTCCTTGCGCAGGTAATCCACGGCCTGCTGGTGCCGCCCATAGGCCACATAGACATCCGCTTCCTCAAGCGGGTCACGTCCTTCGCCGCCACTTTCGGCCTCGGCAGCCGCGGGCTCGGAGAAGGCATCACCTTCTTCCTCCTGCTCGTCCATCAGGCCGCCGCCGAAGAAGTCGTCATCCTCGCCTTCGACTTCCAGCCCGGACAGCTCGGCAAGCGCCTCTTCCTCTTCCGAAGCTTCCTGCCGGCGCCGGTAGAAGGCCAGCCCGCCAAGCAGCGCCACCACGGCACCCAGGCCGGCGGCGATCAGCGCCAGGTTGTCCATGACGATATCCATGGGGCCGGGCTGTGCCGGAACCTCGGGCGTGGGCGGTGTCGGCGGCGCGGCGGGTTCATCCACGGCCGGGTCCGCCGGAGCCGCCGGTGCGACGGCCACGTCCTCGTCATCTTCCTCGACGGCGTCGTCTTCAACGACCTCATCGACGTCCTCGTCGACGATCTCTTCTTCTTCCGGCGCCCTGGCTACCAGCTCCTCGTCGCGCTCGACGGGTTCCAGCAGCTCATCGTCGGCGATTTCCACATCCTGTTCGTCACGCAGGCGCCGCAGCTCCTGCTGCAGGCGCGAGATCTGGGTATCACGAAGCTGGAGCAGTTCCTGCCCGGTTTCCACCTGCTGCTCCAGTTCGTCCAGGCGCTCGCTCAGCTCGTTCCTTTCCCGTTCCAGGCGATCCAGATCCTCTTCCCGGGTGGCGAGCCGGCCACGCAGGGCCTCCACCTCCTCGGTATCCACCTCGGTGCCCACGGCACGGGGATCATCCCGGTCATCCGGGCCCGGGGTTTCCAGCCTGACCCTTCCCTCTTCGGTGCGTGGCGCGGTCACATCCGGCGCTTCAGCCGGACGGTCGGCCAGCTGGGGACGGTCCGGCAGGGTTATGCCACGTGCCTCCAGGCGCTCACGCCACCTGCGGTTCTGTTCCGCCATGTTCGCCAGCGCCTGGCGGGTCTTGATCCGGCGCACTTCCCGCTCGGTGGGCAGGCGCAGCACGGCACCCTCGCGCACCAGGTTCACGTTGTCGTCGATGAAGGCATCCGGGTTCATTTCCTGGATCGCCATCAGCATCTGCTGGACAGAGATATTACGCGAGGGCCGGTTGTCCAGAGCCACCTGCCACATGGTGTCGCCGGAGCGCACCCGGTGCTCCCGGCGGCGCTCGGCGGGCACCGGCTCTTCGGCCACCGAAGGCTCCGGCCGGACGGTGGGCTCGACGGGCGCAACCCGGGGCTCGGGTTCGGGCTCCGGGCGCACGCGTTCAGGTTCGGGTTCGGGTTCGGGCTCAGGCTCCGGGGCGCGCACCACCACCTGGTCTTCGCGCTCGAAGGCAGGCGGGTCCAGCAACACCGTGTATTCGCGCAGCACCCGGCCGGTGGGCCAGAGCAGCTCCACCAGGAAGTTCAGATAGGGTTCACGGATGGGCCGCCTGGAGGTGATATGCAGGGTTCCGGTGCCATCCTGACGAAGGTCCACCTCGAACCGCAGGTCTCCGTGTACGGCCTCGCGGCGCACACCGGCACGCTCCATGTCCCGGTCGGACGCAATGCTGGCAAGCAACTGCCCTTCGGATATGTCCTCGGTCCCTCGCAGCTCCACGGTCATGCGCAGAGGCTGGTTCAGATGGGAGTGCAGCTCGTAGTCTCCCACCCCCAGAGCCGCCGCCAGCGCCGGTACCATGAGCGCCAGTGCGATAAGGCCGATCCCAAGTTTTCGGAGCATGGTTGAACCCTTTATTTTTTATGTGTCCCCGCCGCGATCCCGGGCTGAAGCGAACCGGATCAGTCCAGTCTCGGCGCCGCCGTCGGGTGCCTTGCCGTTCCCCCGACTCCGCGAACTAGCCGCGAAACCTAGAAACAATGTCATGTATTGCCAGTAAGTATCCATTACAGATGATCTTTTAGCAACAATTCGGCGATTTGTACACAGTTGAGTGCCGCCCCTTTCCGCAGATTGTCGGTCACCAGCCAGAGATTCAGGCCCCGGGGACGGGTCAGATCCCGCCTCACACGGCCGACCAGGAGCTGGTCCGAGCCCACCGCATCTTCCACGGCCGAGGGCCCTCCGGCAGCCTCGCCGGCGGCGGCGTCAATTCCCACAGCCCCCGCCAGAAGCGCGTTCAGGCGTTCCACCTCCAGCGGCTCGGCGGTCTCGGCGTGCAGGGTTACGGCGGTGCCGAAAAAGGCCGGCACCCGTACCACCGTGATGGTCACAGGCAACGACCGTTCACCCAGAACGGAAAGCGTCTCCAGCGAAACCCGCACTTCGGCGGCGGAAGCGCCGCTGTCGAGCACCGTGCCCGTGACCGGGTGGGTGTTGAACGCCAGGCGCGCGGGAAAGTGCTCGGCCTCGGCGGGCTGACCGTTGAGCAGGCGGGCCGTCTGGGCGGCAAGTTCCTCCATGCCCCGGCGTCCCGCCGCCGAGGCCGGCTCCAGCACCGTCGCATGAAAGCCTTCCAGCCCGGCTTCGCCGGCAATGATATGCAGCACCCGGGCGAGCTGTATGGCCGCCGGAGAGGGGCTGGCCACCACGCCGGTCTGGCGGAAATCGTCCAGCCGCTGCGGATTCACCTCCGGAACCACCTGGGGCACCCGGGGCTCGGAGAGAAAGGCGCCGCTGCAGTCGATCACCACCGCGCCCGCCTCCCGGGCCCGCCGGGCGACCTCCACGGCCTGCTCGGCGGGCAGCGCGGAAAACACCAGCTGCACCTGGCTGAAGTCGAAATCCTCCAGCGCCTTCACGCCCAGCCGCTTGCCGCCATACTCGAGCCGCTTTCCGGCGGACTCGCTGGAGGCGAGCAGATACACATCGCCAGCGGGAAAGTCCCGGCCGGGAAGGATCTCGCGCAACGCCTCACCCACCAGGCCCGTGGCCCCGGCGATGGCGATATTGAATTTGCGCGCCATCAACCCTCCTGAAGGATGCGCAGCATCCGGCGCAGCGGCTCGGCCGCGCCCCAGAGCAACTGGTCGCCCACGGTAAACGCGTTAAGGTACTCGCCGCCCATGCTCAGCTTGCGCAGGCGTCCCACGGGCACTTCCAGGGTACCGGTGACCGCGGCGGGCGTAAGCCCTTCAAGGGTCTCGTCCTTGCCGTTGGGAATCACCCGCACCCAGTCATTGGCCTGGCCGATGATGTCGTGGATTTCGTCCAGGGGCACATCCCGGCTCAGCTTGATGGTCAACGCCTGACTGTGGCTGCGCATGGTGCCCACGCGCACGCAGGTGCCGTCCATGGGAATGGGGTTGTCCGAGCGGCCCAGCAGCTTGTTGCTTTCCGCCTCGGCCTTCCATTCCTCACGGCTCTGGCCGGATTCCATGGGCCGGTCGATCCAGGGCAACAGACTGCCCGCCAGCGGGTAACCGAAATTCTCGTGGGGCAGCGCGTCGCCACGCATGGCCGCCGTGACCGCCTGATCAATTTCCAGGATGGCACTGGCCGGGTCTTCGAGTTTGTCCGCCACCGCCCCGTGAAGGTGCCCCATCTGCGCGAGCAACTCACGCATGTGCTTGGCGCCGGAGCCGGAAGCCGCCTGGTAGGTATGGGCGCTGGCCCATTCCACCAGCCCGGAATTGAACAGTCCGCCCAGGCCCATCAGCATCAGGCTCACGGTGCAGTTGCCACCGACAAAATCACGTACACCGTCGCTGAGTGCCTGATCGATGACCTGGCGGTTCACCGGATCAAGCACAATCACCGAGTCGTCCGCCATGCGCAGTGTGGACGCGGCATCGATCCAGTAGCCTTTCCAGCCCGCCTCGCGGAGCTTCGGATAGATATCGCCGGTGTAGTCACCGCCCTGACAGGTCACGATTACATCCAGCTTCTTCAGCTGCTCGATGTCCGTGGCATCCTGCAGCGGTGGAATGTCCTTGCCCACATCCGGGCCCGGTTGACCGGTCTGGGACGTGGAAAAGAACACCGGTTCGATATCGCGAAAATCATTCTCGGCACGCATGCGGTCCATCAGGACGGACCCGACCATGCCACGCCAGCCAACAAAACCCGTAGTCTTCATGAAAACCTCCTCGGTTGCGCGGCGGCATGTTCCCGGTACCGCCAGCAAAGAAACCCTGTCACGCCCGCGACGGGCGCGACATGATATGTATCAATCATCACTCGCGAAGGGCCGCCACCACCGCATCGCCCATTTCCCCGGTGCTCGCCCCGCGGCCGCCGCCGGTGGCAATATCCGCCGTGCGCCATCCCTGATCCAGGGCCCGCTCCACCGCCGCTTCAATGGCTTCGGCCACGTCACCACGGTCCAGGCTGTAACGCATCATCATCGCCAGCGAAAGGATGGTTGCCAGCGGATTGGCAATACCCTGTCCGGCAATATCCGGCGCGGAACCGTGGCAGGGTTCGTAGAGCCCCTTGCGCTGCTCATCCAGCGACGCCGAAGGGAGCATGCCAATGGAGCCGGTAAGCATGGCCGCCTCGTCGGAGAGAATATCGCCGAAGAGGTTGCCGGTGACGATCACGTCGAACTGCTTCGGTGCGCGCACCAGTTGCATGGCCGCATTGTCCACGTACATGTGCGACAACTCCACCCGTGGATAGTCCGCGGCAAGCTCCGTCATGACCTCCTTCCAGAGCTCGGTGACTTCCATGACATTGGCCTTGTCCACGGAGCACAGGCGGCCATTGCGCGCACTGGCCAGCTCGAAGGCCACGTGCCCGATACGGCGGATCTCGCTTTCGCTGTACACATCCGTATTGAAGCCCACACGCTCGCCGTTTTCCTCGCGAATACCCCGTGGCTGACCGAAATAGATGCCGCCGGTAAGCTCTCGCACGATCAGGATATCGAGACCACTGACCACCTCCGGGCGCAGGCTGGAGGCATCCGCCAGCTGCGGAAACAGCATGGCCGGGCGCAGGTTGGCGAACAGCCCCAGTTCCGAGCGAAGACGCAGCAGACCGCGCTCCGGACGCTTGTCCCGCTCGACCGCATCCCACTTCGGCCCGCCGATGGAGCCGAACAGAATGGCGTCGGCTTCGCGGGCCTGCTGCAGGGTCGTCTCGGGAAGCGGCTCGCCGGTTTCATCATAGGCGGCACCGCCAACCAGCCCGCGTTCGGTTTCCACCTCCAGGCCAAAACGTTCGCGTACCGCCTCGAGCACCTTCTCCGCCTCGGTGACGATCTCCGGGCCGATTCCGTCCCCGGGCAATACCAGAATTTTCTTCATTTCCCGCTCCACATAAAGAAAGCTCCCTGTCCCTCTCCCCTTGTGGGAGAGGGAGACGCTACGCAAGCCGCACTGCCCGCCCCTTTCCCGTACTTCCTCCCCCTCTCCCTGTCCCTCTCCCACAAGGGGAGAGGGGACCGAATAGAAAGGCCTCTGCACAGACAACCCCTCTCCCTTGATGGGAGAGGGGTTGGGGAGAGGGTGACGCTACGCAAGCCGCACTGCCCGACGCTTTCCCGTACTTCCTCCCCCTCTCCCTGTCCCTCTCCCACCAGGGGAGAGGGCACTTAATAGCAAGGCCGTTTTCCGCATTACCTTTTGCGATGCGCTCCCTACGGAGTAAATACCCAGGGTTCCCGTTCCGCCCGTTTGCTTTCGTAGGCGCGAATGGCGTCCGCCTGCTCCAGGGTCAGGCCGATTTCGTCCAGGCCGTTGACGAGGCAGTGCTTGCGAAAACCATCAATGTCGAACGCGATCGCTTCGCCGTCGGGCCGGACAATGCGCTGGGCCGGCAGATCC
>SLJS01000014.1 GCA_007135015.1 Alcanivorax sp.
AGCGAAGTGCATGGCAAACGTAACCGTCTCAACCAACTGCCCGGCCGGAAGCCTCTGAAAAGCCGGTATCACCGCACTTACTTTCGATTATGCGAGTGGTTTGGTGCAATATCCGGGCTAGGGGCCGCGAAGCGGCCTGGGCTCTGGAAGCATCCCGGATTACGGCCTTCATCCGGGCTACAGCGCTTCCACGCGTGCCGGGAGACCACTGCGCAGCCCGGATTTCATGGCATTTCGTGCCACCCATGCACTGCCCTTGAAAATGATCCGCCCGTACCTATCTATCACCATAGAAGCCGGGTTTGATGCCTGCGAGATACCCCCTGCGGTTGGCGGGGAGTGATCCGGACAGGCGGATGCCCGGAGTGGGTCTGCTTGTTGAGGATTACGGAGGTGAGAATCATGAATACGGGAGTGGCTCTTGGACCGCTGTTTCGTCATTCCGTCGGGTTTGATCAGTTCGATGATCTGATGGATGCGGCGCTGCGCACCGACGAGCGTGGCGGATATCCGCCCTATGACATCGTTCGCGAGGGCGAGGACCGCTATCGCATCGATCTGGCCGTGGCCGGTTTCAGCCAGGAAGACCTGGATGTCTCCGTCAAGGAGAACCAGCTCAGCATCAGCGGCGACGCTCGTGCCGGGCAGCACGACGAGGACAGTGAAGAGACCTGGCTGCACCGCGGGATTGCGCGTCGGCCGTTCCAGCGCACCTTCAGGCTGGCCGAACATGTCCAGGTCGAGGGCGCAAGCCTGCGTGACGGTCTGCTGCGGGTGCGGCTGAAAAGGGTGATTCCGGAGTCGAGCCGGCCGAAGACGGTGGAGATCGAGACCGACAACAGTGACGGCGAAAGCAGGGTCGGCCGGGACCTGGAGCACGAACAGCGCGAACAGCACTGAAGGGGTTCGAGCAGTCCGGTGGCCGGCATTCGCTCGGGTAGCTGAATGCCGGCCACCCTGTGCCTTTTGATTTCGCGCGTCAGCCCATGAGACGCGCCACATCCAGCATGCGGTTGGTGAAGCCCCATTCGTTGTCATACCAGGCAAGGATCTTTACCTGATTGCCCAGCGCCCGCGTCTGGGTGGCATCGTAGATGGCCGACTCCGGTGCATGATTGAAGTCCCAGGACACCAGAGGCTCCTCGTTGACCCGCAGGATGTTCGCCAGCTCGCCACGGGCGGCCTTGTGCATGGCCGCGGTGATCTCGTCCGGTTTGGCTTTCGTCTTCAGGATGGCGTGGAGGTCCACGACGGACACGTTGAGCGTGGGCACCCGTACCGCCATGCCATCCAGCTTTCCGGCCAGATTGGGCAGCACCAGCCCCACCGCCTGGGCCGCACCGGTCTTGGTCGGGATCATGTTGGTGGTCGCCGACCGGGCCCGGTAGAGATCACTGTGCGCCTTGTCGATCAGGTTCTGGTCGTTGGTGTAGGCATGGATGGTGGTCATCTGGCCCTGTTCCACCCCGAAGGCCTCATCCAGCACCTTTACCACGGGGGCCAGGCAATTTGTCGTGCAGCTCGCGTTGGAGATAATGGCTTCGTTCTCGCCGATATCCTGGTGGTTGACCCCGTAGACCACGGTGCGGTCCGCGTCCGGGACCGGATAGGCCACCAGTACCCTGTGGGCGCCCGCTTCCAGGTGGGCGGCCTGGAGGTTGCGCTTTTTCAGCTTGCCGCTGCATTCAAGCACAATGTCCACACCAAGCTCCTCCCAGGGCAGGGCCGTGGGGTCCTTTTCCGCCAGGCAGCGGATGCTGGCGTTGCCGATTCGCAGGGTGTCGCCGTCGAGCTCCACCGGTGTGGCGAAATGGCCGTGGGTGCTGTCATGGCGCAACAGATGGGCCAGCACCTCGGGCTCGACAAGATCATTGATGGCGACCACCTCCAGTTCATCCTGCAGGCCCCTTTCATGGAGGGCCCAGACAAGGCAGCGCCCGATGCGGCCGAAACCGCTGATGGCAATGCGTGGCATCCCGTTTCTCCTCTACCCGGATCAGTAATGGTCAGTCTGCCAACCAAGGTAACAGAAGGTATTGATCAGCATCAGCTTGTTTTGCGGCCGGAGTAGCGGGCACAGCCGCTGGGAACACCTGGAGGCGAGGGCGGATTCCGCCCGGAGAGCCTGTCGCCAAAGCCTCGGGCCGGGGCAATTTGTGGGAGCGGACCCTGGGCCGCGACCCCCCGGCAGGGCGGAGTCAGGGTTTCACGCCAGGTCCCGGCAAGGCCGTGTCCTGAAGTGCTTTTGCGCCACCTTCCCGGAGGGGGTAGCCGGACCGCAACCGGCAGTTCCGCCCTTCTGGCACCGGACACCGGGGCCCGTGACGCCAGGGCCGTTCGGTTGTATCTCCGGTGTGCTAGTGTGGGTTACTGGGCCAGCGGGTCTGACAGGCCGAAACGAACCATAACGAATAATCACCGTGGGAAGCCCGCTGGCTCCGGAATGGGGGTTCCGGAATGAGCAACCACTTCTTCGTGGATGTGCTGTTGTACAGCAGTGTAGTGAGCGCGGCCCTGGTGGGCCTGGTGCTGCTGTACTTCTGGCGGCGTGAGCCGGATCCGGCCTATCTCGTCTGGTCCCTGGCCTTTTTGGTGGCCGCGCTCCGTTATCTGTTTCCTGCCATGGGAGTGACCATCGAGGAGACGGGCGGGTCCGCCGGGCTGTATTTTTCGGGCCTCAGGGGAAGCCTCATGCTCTGGGGGGCGGCCCTGTTCACGGGGCTGGCCATGGGCCCGGCCCGGGTTCTGCTGCTGGTCCTGGCGCCGTTGCTGTGGCTGATGCTGGCGGTGCAGTGGCAGTGGGGGTTCCTGGCGACGACCCTGCCGGTGGTTGCGCTGGCCGCGCTGGGCTATCTGGCGCTGGGCGCCTGCTTCCTGCGCGATGCGCCGGATTACCGCTGGCATGGTCACGGTCTCTTTGCCCTGGCGGCGATCGTCATGGGGCTGCACATGTTCACCTATCCCTGGCTGCGCGAAACCCAGTATGCCGCACTGGGTTTCGGCCTCGCCCAGCTGTTGCACTATCTGATGGCCATGGCGCTTCTGGTGCTCTGGGTCCGGCGTGAGCAGCACCAGGCCCAGCAAGCCTATGCCACCCAGGAAAGGGCCCTGCGCCGGGTGTTGCGCAGCCGCCGCCGGGTGGCGCAGATGCGCAGATGGACGGATACCCTGCTGGAGCAGATTTCCGACGGGGTGCTGGTCATGAATCTGGATGGCACCATCGATGGCGCCAACAGCGCCGTAGAGCAGATCTTCGGCTATACGGGAAAGGAACTGCTAGGCCGCCCGGTGGAGATGCTGGTGCCGGAGAATCTGCGCCCGCTCTACCGGGAGAACCTGCAGCGGTTGCGGGTCGGGCAGGGCTCCTCGCTGGTGGGCGGCCGGCCCAGGGAGTTCAATGGGCTGCATCGCGCCGGCAGGGAGTTCCCGGTGGAGATAACCCTCTCGGAACTGTCGCTCAATGACAGTCGGCAACTGGTCGCCATTATCCGTGACGTTTCCGAACGCCGTCGGCATGAACAGCGCCTGGATTATCTGGCCAACCATGATGTGCTGACCGGACTGCCCAATCGGCGCGCCTTCGAGGCCCGGGTCGGCGCGGAACTGCACCGGGTGGGACGGGCACAGCTCATTTTCCTGGATCTGGATGACTTCAAACTGATCAATGACACCCTGGGTCATCGCGCCGGGGACGCGGCGCTGGTTGCCATGGCGCGGCGCCTGGTGGCGGCGGCGGGAAACCGGGCGAGCGTGGCGCGCTACAGCGGCGACGAGTTCGTGATCTTTGCTCCGCTGGATGAGGAAAGCGACACGGAGGAGTGGTTTGCAATGCTGATGGCAACCCTGCAGCAGCCGGTGGCTTTTGACCGGGTGGAGGTCATGCTTTCCGGCAGCTTCGGCACCGCCGTCTACCCGCGGGACGGGGCGGATATCACCGAGCTGGTACGCAATGCGGATCTGGCCATGTATCACGCCAAGCGCGCCGGAAAGAACAAGCACTGCGGTTTCCAGCCGGCCATGCTGGAAGAACTCAATCGTACCGCCGATATCGCCACGCGCCTCAAACAGCTGGACCCGGGTCGGGAATTGTCACTTGCCTTCCAGGCAAGGATGGCCATGGACACGCGCGAACTGGTCGGCGCCGAAGTGCTGTTGCGCTGGACCACGCCGGAGGGCGAGGAGGTTTCTCCAGAGAAATTCATCCCCGTCGCGGAGGAAACCGGCCAGATCCTGCGTCTCGGTTACTGGGTCATCGAGGAAAGCTGCCGGGCGCTGGCCGGCTGGGAGGTCCGTGACGACGAGCCGCTGATGCTGTCGATCAATCTTTCGGCCCGGCAGCTTTTTGACGAATCCCTGGTCGAGCGCCTGGAGGCGATTCGCGGGCATTACGGACTGGATGCCTCGCGGCTGGAATTCGAGGTCACCGAGAGTTCGGCCATGCAGGACCTGGATGTGGCGGTGGAAGTACTGGGGCGGCTCCGTTCCCTGGGTTACGGCCTGTCCCTGGACGACTTCGGCACAGGGTATTCCTCCCTTTCCCATCTGCGCCGCCTGCCCGTGGATACGGTCAAGATCGACCGGTCCTTTATCGAGCAGGTGGACCACGACCGCCAGGACCGGGTGCTGGTGGCCAGCATCATCGAGCTGGCCGGCCATCTGGACCTGCGCGTGCTGGCCGAGGGCGTGGAGACCCCGGCGCAGTTGTCCCTGCTGGATTCGCTCGGCTGTGACGAGGTCCAGGGTTTTCTGCTGTCCCGTCCGGTATCCGAAAGCCGCTTTCTGGAAAACGTGGTTGGCGACTGGCGCGGGCTGAATGCCCGGCTGCAGCGCCGCTGACGGCCGGTTGCATTCGCCCCGGGCATTGGCCACAATGCCGCCCTCTCCACCGAGGGGAGTTTCGATGGCAGCCCTGTCGGTCCCCCCGCAACAATAAGCTGTGAACCCCGCCAGGCCCGGAAGGGAGCAACGGTAGCAGCGGACTTGTGTGCCGGGGTGTGGCTGGCAGGGTTGTCTCCATTAGGTTCGTCGCTTTTGCCGCCCGCTCCTGTCTCCGTTTCGCTTCTCTGCTGGCCCGGATATTGCACCAAACCACTCATATAACCGAAAGTAAGCGCGATGAGCCGGCCTTTCCAAAGGCCCCTGGCCAAGCGGTCGATGGAGAGGTTTACGTTTGCCATGCACTTCGCCTGGTCTGACCGTCGTCAGGCGCACATGCTCCTTCAACCGTAGTCCCCGCTACGCTTTCAGTCGCGAGCACGCCTGACGACGGCCATCCGCGGCGCGAGGTACATGGCATTTGATGCAATATCCGGGCTACGATACCCCCTTCGAAGAACAGGACCCGTCTTCCATGAGCTATCAGGTTCTGGCACGCAAATACCGCCCCCGGGGCTTTTCCGAACTGGTGGGCCAGGAACACGTCTCGCGCGCGCTGGTGCACGCGCTGGACCAGGACCGGCTGCACCATGCCTATCTGTTCACCGGCACCCGGGGGGTGGGCAAGACCACCATCGCCCGGATCCTGGCCCGTTGCCTGAACTGTGACCAGGGGGTGAGTTCGCAGCCCTGCGGTACCTGTGACAGCTGCCGGGAGATCAGCGAGGGCCGGTTCGTGGACCTGATCGAGGTGGACGCGGCCAGCCGCACCAAGGTGGAAGATACCCGGGAGTTGCTGGAAAACGTCCAGTATGCCCCCACACGTGGGCGTTACAAGGTGTACCTCATCGACGAGGTGCACATGCTTTCGGCCCACTCCTTCAACGCGCTGCTCAAGACCCTGGAAGAGCCGCCCCCTCACGTGAAGTTCCTGCTGGCGACCACGGATCCGAAGAAGCTGCCGGTGACGGTGTTGTCCCGGTGCCTGCAGTTCAGTCTCAAGGCTCTCTCCGCAGACCACATCGCCGGCCATCTGGAGCAGCTTCTCGAACGGGAGATGATCTCCAGCGAGCCCGAGGCGCTGCAGGCGCTCGCCCGGGCGGCCCGGGGTTCGCTGCGTGATGCCCTGAGCCTGACAGACCAGGCCATTGCCTTTTCCGGGGAGAAGGTCTCGGCCGAGGCCGTGCGCGCCATGCTGGGCAACGTGGACCGCGACCATGTGGTGCAGCTGCTGCAGGCGCTGGCCGGTGGGGACGCGGCCCGGGTCCTGCAGGCGCTGGACGAGGTGAGTGAGCACAGCCCCGATGAACTGGCCCTGCTCGATGAACTGGTCAGCAGTCTTCACCGTCTGGCGGTGGCCCAGGCGATTCCGGAGCGTGAAACCGACGAGACATTGCGCGAGCTGGCGGGCAGTTTCCAGGCGGAGCAGGTGCAACTATTCTACGATGTTGCCTTGCGCGGCCGCCGGGATCTGCAGGACGCGCCGGAGCCCCGGGCGGGGCTGGAGATGATCCTGTTGCGTATGGTGCTCTTCCAGCCCGAAGGGGTACTGGTGGCAGGGGAGGGGGCCGCAAAAAAGCCCCCTGAGCCGGCGGCTTCACAGCATGGGTCGCCGGCTCGGACACCGGACGGCGGTGGAGCGCGTGCCGCGCTGGAGGCGCTGGAAAATGGCGCATCGGACGCATCGGAGAAGCCTTCGCAAACGCCGCCCGACGCGGGTGCCGCAGCGCCTGCTGATTCCGCCGGCCCTGTGGCCCTGGCGGAACCGGAGCCGGCGTCTGAAGCGGAGGCCACGCCTGAACAGGGGCCCGAGCCTGAACACAAACCCGAGCCCGCTCCAATGCCCGATGACGACGATCCCGCCTCCTGGTGGGCGGCGCTGACCGAACGGCTTCCGCTGGAGGGCGTGGTGCGGAGCCTTGCGCGCAGCTGTGTGCTGGTGGAGCGGGATGGTGACCGATGGCGCATGGCGCTGGACCCCGGCCACCAGGTGCTGGCCGAACCGGAACGGGTGCGGGCCCTGGAGAAGGGATTGTGCGACTATCTCGGCCGGGGTGTGCGTCTGGAGGTCCACACGGATGATAATGTGGGCGATACCCCGGATGTGCTGGAACGCCGCCGACGGGAAGCCCGCCGCAGCGAAGTGGTCCGGTTGCTGCGTGGGGACCCGGTGGTGCGGGAACTGGTTTCGCGATTCGATGCCCGACTGGATGAAGCCTCCATTGAACCCGAACCCGAACCCTCGGACCAATGAGAAGCTCCGGAGGAGACTAGCGATGGATTTCGACATGAACAATCTGCTCAAGCAGGCACAGTCCATGCAGGAGCAGATGAAGGAAATGCAGGAACAGGCGCAGAAGGCCGAGGTGACCGGCGAGGCCGGAGCCGGCCTGGTGAAGGTAACCATGAACGGGCGTCATGATGTGCGCAATGTGGAGATTGACCCATCCCTGCTGGAGGAAGACAAGGAGATGCTGGAGGACCTGCTTGCCGCGGCGGTGAATGATGCCGTTCGCCGTGTGGAAGAGGAACAGCAGGAGCGCATGTCCAAGCTGACCTCGGGCATGCCCATCCCGCCGGGTTTCAAGATGTTCTGATGAAGCACAGCCCGCTGGTCCAGAGCCTGATCGAGGCGTTCACCTGTCTGCCCGGCGTGGGGCAGCGTTCGGCACAGCGCATGACCTATGCGCTGCTCGAGCGCAACCGCGAGGGCGGCCTGTATCTGGCCGAGAGCCTGCGCGGGGCCATGGAGGGGGTGCGTCAGTGTCGTCGTTGCCGCAATTTTGCCGAGAACGAACTCTGTCCCGTTTGCGCCGACCCCAGGCGCGACGATGGCGAAGTATGCGTGGTGTCGTCTCCCTCGGATGTGCTGGCCATCGAGCAGTCCGGCGAGTACCGGGGGCGTTATTTCGTGCTCATGGGGCACCTGTCGCCCATAGACGGCATCGGCCCCTCGGCGATCGGCCTGGACCTGCTGGAAGAGCAGCTCCGCGAGGGCGGCATCCGGGAGCTGATCCTGGCCGTCGGTACCACCGTGGAAGGCGAGGCCACCGCCCACTATATCTGTGAAATGGCCGAGGAGAGCGGTGTGCGCGTCAGCCGTATCGCCCAGGGCGTACCCATGGGCGGCGAACTCGAATTCGTTGACGGCGCCACCCTCGCCCACGCCCTAAAGGGGCGCCGATCTGTTTGATAGCGCCCCGGAGGGGCGCGGTCCTCGGCGGTCAGTAATCAGTGGTCAGAGAAGAAGGAACCCTTTCCCGGAACCAGACATCTGGCGCTAAAGGGCGGTTCTCTCCCCCCTTGGCGGTATCGCAAAAGGATTTGATAGCACCCGCAGGAGCGGTGTTTGTAGCGCGAAGAATCTGGCACCTTGCCGGAATCCGGCGCCTTCGCGGCCTTGC
>SLJS01000260.1 GCA_007135015.1 Alcanivorax sp.
CAGAGCAGAGCAAGACAAGCGATGAAGCGCAGGGACTTTCTGCAGAATACGGCCCTGGCCGCCGCCGCCCTGGGCCTGCCGGACGTTGCGGGGGCGAATCCGTACCGCGAGATCTGGCTCTATATTCGTACCCGGGAGCGCAGTGTCACCCTGTATCAGGGCTACCGGGAGCCGAGACCCCTGCGTCATTTCGAACCCGGCGCCATCGGACGCAAGGGGGCGGCGGGTTTCCGTGTGCGCGGCTCGAGCATCACCCCGCGGGGCCGCTTCCGTATCAGCCGTATCAATGAGCAGAGCCGCTTTCATCGATTTTTTGGGTTCGACTATCCCACCCTGGAGCAGGCCCGGGAAGGTCGCAGGCGGGGCATCCTCAGCAGACGGGAACTGGAGGCGGTGCGCATGGCCCGGCGTCAGGGGCGTCAGCCACCCCAGACCACGGCACTGGGCGGGCATATCGGGTTGCACGGTGTGAATAACGGGCGCAGCACGGACTGGGACTGGACCGAGGGCTGTGTGGCCTTGCCCAACCACCAGATCGATATCCTTACGCCCTGGCTTACAAACGGAACGCATGTGGTGGTCGTCTAGGTTCCCCGGCGCGGGCTCCATTGGTTATACTTCCCGCGCCAGGAGGGCACACACTTTCCGGAGCTTTTCACCCGAATCATGCCTGAGAATCCCAATCCACAGGGCAAGGGCCTGGTGCCCGTGCTGGCCACGCTGCACGAGACCCGTGCCATGGCCGCGGCGGTGCCGCCCAAGCATATCGAGCAGATCTCCCACGAGCTGTTCACGTCCCTGTTCGTGCTGGAAAGCGAGTTCAAGTTCCGCCCCGTTCCGGACCGTTCCTACTGGCTCTACCGGAAAAACGGGCGTTTCTGGCTTTCGCCGGTGGGGCCCCATGAGTGGGGCCCGGAAATCTACGGTCAGCTCATCGGCGAATGTGAGCTGCAGCGTGACATGACCTGGACCCTGGAGCTTTCCGAAGACGCTGCCGGGGATACGGACCTGCTCGCCTGGCTTGAGGAAAAGAAACGCCGCTTCGACCGGGAAATCGAGGACGTGGAAGCGGTGGAGGACATCCTGCCCGGCTATCGCGCGGAGTTCGGCTTCTATCGTCGCGCCTACGCCTTTGCCCTGGCCCATTCGCTGGGTGCGTCCATGGACAAGTCCGGCATCCGGCAACTGTCCTGGAAACAGGCCCGGGGCTTGATCGAGGACAATACCCGGGAAACCTGAATCCGCCGATACTGTAATTCTGCTGCACGGCTTTCACAGGCCTGTCACACCTGTTCAGCCAGCATTCGAGACTCTGGAGGAGCGAATACGTGAGCAGAATCGCAGTGGGGATCAGTGCCTGCCTGACCGGTCGGGAAGTCCGCCATGACGGCGGCCACAAGCACTCCCGGTACTGTACCGGGGTGCTGGCCCGTTATTTCGACTTTCGTCCCCTTTGCCCCGAAGCGGGCGCCGGTCTGGGCACGCCCCGGCCGGCCATGCATCTTCGCCTTGACGACGGCGGCGACCAGGTTCGGCTGGTAACGGTTCGTGGCGGCGAGGACCGCACGGATGCGCTGCAGGACTGGGTCGCGCGTACGTTGCCCGGGCTGGGCTCACTTCGCGGCTTTGTGCTCACCGGCAAGTCTCCCAGCTGCGGCCTGGAACGCATCCGCGTTCATGGCGAGGATGGTCGGGTGCTGCGCCGGGATGCATCCGGCCTGTTCGCCGCGGCCCTGAGGAGCGCGTACCCGTTGATGCCGCTGGAGGAGGAGGGCCGGCTCAACGATGACGGACTGCGTGAGAACTTTGTCGAGCGGGTGTTCTTCCTGGATGACTGGATGGAGATGAATGAGCGTGGACTCACTCCCGGTGCGCTGATCGCTTTCCATACCCGGCACAAGTTCCAGTTACTCGCTCACTGCCAGAAGCGCTACCGGCAACTGGGTCCATTGCTTTCCGACCTGCGCGCGGCGCCCCTGGAGCATATCGCCCGGGAATACATTTCCACGGCCATGGCCGCCATGGAAAGGCGCGTCAGCCGCGGCGCCCATGTCAACGCCATGCAGCACCTTGCCGGCTATGTACGCGAGGGCCTGGAAATATCGGAGCGGCGGATGCTGGATGAGCAGATCCAGGCTTATCTGCGCGGGGAGATTCCCCTGGTGGTGCCCATGACCCTGCTGCGCCAGGCACAGCGCCGGCGGCCTGTGGCCTACCTGGATCGTCAGGACTATCTGCGCCCCTATCCGGACGAGCTGGGGCTGAGAAACGGCGTATGACCGCACTGGTGTGGTACCGCAATGATCTGCGCGTGCGCGATCATGGCCCGCTTGCCGCGGCGCTGGCCGGTGGCGGGACGGTCCGGGCCCTGTGGCTGTTCTGTGAGCAGCAGTGGGATGAGCATGATGTGGCGCCGCTGCGTCGCTGGTACATGCTGGAGTCCCTTCGTGAACTGGGTCGGTCGCTGGCGGAACTGGGCGTTTCCCTGGACCTGCTTGAGTGTGGCGACTTCGCTTCCGCCCCGAAGGTGCTGGATGAGCATGTTGGCCGCCATGGCGTGCATCGTGTCCATTGCAACCGGGAATACCCGCTCAACGAGATGCGCCGGGACTGGGCGGTGGCCGCGACGCTGGAGCAGCGGGGTGTCAGCCTGGCGTGGCACGATGACGGTATGCTGGTGTCGCCGGAGGCATTGCGCACCGTCCAGGGAAAACCCTATACCGTCTTTACGCCCTACCGGCGCAGCTGGGACAGGCAGCTTGATGCGGGCCCGCTGCAACTTCCCGGTACACCCTCGCCGGCAGGCGACCCCGTGTCTTTCCAGGGGGAGGCGCGGATCGACAGCGCCCTGGAGGGCCTGGAGGTCTCCACGACAGCCCGGGGCATCTGGTCCCCCGGTGAAGCCGCCGCGCTTGAGCGCCTGGACCGTTTCGTGGACGAGCACCTGCGTGACTATGCCCATTGTCGTGATCTTCCGGAGCTTGATGCCACCAGCCGTCTGTCACCGGCACTGTCCGCGGGCACGCTGTCGCCGGGGCGCTGTTACCGCCTTGCACGACAATGCGCCGACAGTGAGCCGGCGATGGCCGAGGGCGCGCGGGCCTGGATTGGCGAACTGGCCTGGCGCGACTTCTATCGCCAGATCATGGTTCATTTCCCCCGGCTGGCACGGGGCGAGCCCTTTCGCGAGGAGGGAAATTTCCTGCACTGGTCGCACAACGACGAACTGTTCGATGCCTGGTGTCGGGGGCAGACGGGCTTTCCCCTGGTCGATGCCGCCATGCGGCAACTCAATGAAACCGGCTGGATGCACAACCGGTTGCGGATGCTGGTGGCGATGTTTCTGACCAAGCATCTTTTTATTCACTGGGGGCGGGGTGAGCGCTATTTCATGAGCCGACTCATCGATGGGGATTTTGCCTCCAACAATGGCGGCTGGTTGTGGAGTGCCTCGCTGGGCACGGACGCCGTGCCATACTTCCGGGTCTTCAATCCGGTGCGCCAGAGCCAGCGCTTTGACTCCCGGGGTGCCTTTATCCGCCGGTATGTGCCGGAACTGCGCGAACTCGACGACCGGAACATCCATACTCCGTGGAAGGCGCCGCTGCTGGCGCCGGACTACCCCTCGCCCCTGGTGGAGCTTGCCGGGGTGCGTGACCGCGTCTCGGCGGCGTTTCGGGAGGCACGACAACGGGCGGAGCGGGAGAGACGGCGGTGAAACGGATCGCGGTGATTGGCGGCGGGGTCAGTGGCCTGGTTGCCGCCTGGCGGCTGGGCGAGACCCATGACGTGGTCCTTTTTGAAAGGGAAGGGCGGGTTGGGGGTCATACGCGCACCGTGGAAGTCACTCGCGGAGAAGACAGCTGGCGGGTGGATGTGGGGTTCATCGTCTTCAACGACCGCACCTACCCGGAGTTCAATCGCATGCTCGATACCCTGGGCCTGGGCCGTCAGCCGAGCAGCATGGGCTTCAGCGTCAGCTCGCCGGTCACCGGTGTCGAGTACAGCGGTGATGGCCTTGGCGGGCTCTTTGCCCGGCGCGCCAATCTTTTTTCGCCGGCGCACTGGCGCATGCTCGCGGAAATCCTGCGTTTCAATCGTCGCGCGCTGGCGCTGCTGGACTCCGCCGAGGGGGAATTGCCGCTCGGTGAGTATCTGGAACGGGAAGGCTACAGCGAGCGTTTCCGCAGTCACTACATTCTCGCCATGGGCGGAGCTATCTGGTCCTGTGGCGAGGCGCGCATGGAAGACTTTCCCGCGCGCTTCTTTGTACGCTTTCTGGCCAACCACGGCCTGCTCCAGTTGCGCGACCGGCCGCAGTGGTTTGTGGTGCCCGGCGGCTCGGATACCTATGTGCAGCGCATGCTCGAGCGCATGAAGGCGAGCGTGCGTACCGCAACAGCTGTCTCCGGTGTGCGTCGGGGTGAGGACGGCGTCATGGTGGGCACGGCCGCCGGCGTCGAGCGTTTTGACGAGGTAGTCTTTGCCTGCCACAGCAACCAGGCCCTGGCGCTGCTTGATGATGCCGACGAGCTCGAGCGCGACATGCTCGGCGCCATTGAATGGGAGGAAAACGAAGTGGTGCTGCATACCGATACCTCCCTGCTCCCCCGGTGCCGGCGTGCCTGGTCGAGCTGGAACGCCCGGGTCGATGGGGATCATGACCGCACCCGACTGACCTACAACATGAATATCCTCCAGGGCATTGAAGCCCCCGTGACGTTCTGCGTGACCCTGAACAGCACCGACCGGATCGACCCGGAAAGCGTTATCGATCGCTACCACTTTTCCCATCCGGCCTTTACACCTTCGGGCATCGAGGGCCGGCGCAAGGTGGAGGAGCACAACGGGCGCCGCAACAGCTGGTTCTGCGGCGCCTGGTGTCGCTACGGCTTCCACGAGGACGGAGTGGTTTCGGCGCTGCGTGTTGTCGAGGCACTGGAGAAGGGATCTTGAGCACGGAAAGCGCAATCCTTTACGGGCGTACCTGGCATCGGCGGCACACACCGCTGGAGCACGGGTTCGTCTATCCGCTCGGCATGCTGTGGGTGGATCTTGCTCGTGTGGACGAGTGGCTGGATCGACACTGGCTCTGGGGGCGCCGGTGGCGGCCGGTAACCTTCCGGGACCGGGATTTTCTTGACGGCAGTGACGGTCCGCTGGACGAGCGGGTGCGGGCAAAGGCCGGCGAGCTCGGGCTGGACTGGAAGGAGGGCACTGTCATGCTGCTGGGCCAGCCCCGGACCCTCGGCCTGCTGTTCAACCCGCTGGTCCTCTACTGCCACTATCCGCCCGGTGCCCAGGAACCCGCCACGGTCATCGCGGAGGTGCGCAACACGCCCTGGAAGGAATGCCACTGGTACGCGCTGCGGCCGGTACGGTTCAGCGATGGCGCCATGGGTTGCCGTCATGCCAAGGCCTTCCATGTCTCGCCCTTTCTGGACATGGCGATGAACTATCACTGGCGGTTGCGGGTCCGTGAACGTGCCGTGAGTGTGCGCATCGAGAACCGTCGTGATGACGGGGTCCTGCTGTTCGTTGCCGGGTTTTCCCTCCGGCGCTTGGCGGAGCCTTCACGGGAAATGGGGTACTTTGTTTTCCGTTCCGGATTGCAGGGCATCCTGACCCGTGTCCGGATCTACCGTCAGGCATGGAAACTCTGGCGCAAGGGTGTGCCGGTACAGCAACACCCGGGACGGACATCACCGTAGCGGAGGCAGCAGATGAACACGGGAAAACTTCGGGAGGAGCGCCTGGGCCAGTACGTTGCGTACCGGGATCGCCTTGCCCGGGCGCTTGTGCTGCAGCATCTCGGGAATCTTTCCCGGGGCAGTCTTTCGATATCAGAGCCCGATGGCAACCATCTGGTGCTCGGGCATGGACAGCCGGCCGGTGCGTTGCGCATCCACGACTGGCGCACCTACGCGATGATGGCCACCGGCGGAACCAACGGCGCCGCCGAAGCCTGGATGGACGGGCTCTGGGACAGCGATTCGCTTGTGGACGTGATACGTTTCTTTGCCGCCAATGTTCGACCGCTGTCTCCGCTGCGGCGCGAACTCGCGCGCATGACGCTGCCGGTACGTGCGCTGGCGCACTTCATGCGCCGTAATTCGCTGTCCGGCTCGCGTCGCAATATCGCCGCCCATTATGACCTGGGCAACGATTTCTTCCGGCTGTTTCTCGACTCGCGGATGATGTACTCCAGCGCGGTATTTCCCCGGCCGGACGCATCGCTGGAAGAGGCTTCCACGTACAAGCTCGATCGCATCTGTACGCAGCTGGGCCTGGAGCCCGGATTGCATCTGCTGGAGATCGGCACCGGCTGGGGAGGGCTGGCGATTCACGCGGCGCGGCATTACGGTTGCCGGGTGACTACCACCACCATTTCCCGGGAGCAGTACCTGCATGCCTGCCGCCGGGTGCGGGAGGAGGGCCTGGAAGGGCGGGTGACCGTGCTGGAGCAGGACTACCGTCTGTTGCGGGGCCGCTATGACCGCATTGTGTCCGTGGAAATGATCGAGGCAGTGGGCGCGGACTATCTTCCTGTTTATTTCCGCAGACTCGGCGAACTGCTCCGGCCCGGGGGGCTGTTGCTGTTGCAGGCAATTACCATTCCCCACGAGCGTTACCATGAGGCGCGCTGGCGGATCGATTTCATCAAGCGCTACATCTTTCCCGGCGGGTTTCTGCCTTCAGTTCGGGTCATGGAACAAAACCTGTCGCGGTACGCCGGGCTCAGCACCCTGCATCGGGAAGAGATCGGCATGGATTACGCTCGCACCTTGCGGCACTGGCGCCAGCGGTTTCTGCGCGCCGGGGCGGAGGTGGAGGCACAGGGCTTTGACGCGCGCTTTCGGCGCATGTGGGAATACTACCTGTGTTATTGCGAGGGTGCCTTCCGGGAGCGGGCCATCGGTACCGTGCAGTTGCTGGCGGGTGGCCGGGCTGGCGAACATTCCCGGGGTAGTTGAAAGACGCGCTTCGCGTCACCATTTTACGTATACAGGATGTACACGTCGTGTTTTTGGCGGCGGGCCAGCCAAGCCGGGTTATGCTAGGCTTTGCGGCCCGCGGGCCTGCCCGGGTATGGGATAATACCGGCGGGTCGAATGCAAAGTGGTTTCAGGGGAGCCCGGCTCCCCGGGCGGAAGGCTATGACTGCTGAAGCAAGAGAAGTGGTGCGCACCCATCTGGAGATGGCCCGGCCGGCGGCGGAGCTGGACGAGGCCACGCGCCGGATGTATCGCAGCCGGATTGCGGAATTGTTGCGCGAGCGTAATGCCGTGCTGGTGGCGCATTACTACACCGATCCCGATATCCAGGCCCTGGCGGAGGAAACCGGCGGTTGTGTGTCGGATTCGCTGGAAATGGCCCGTTTCGGCAAGGAGCATCCCGCCTCCACGCTGGTGGTGGCCGGTGTGCGTTTCATGGGCGAGACCGCTAAGATCCTCAGCCCGGAAAAACGGGTGTTCATGCCCGAGCTGGAAGCGACCTGCTCGCTGGATATCGGCTGCCCCCCGGAAGAGTTTTCCCGTTTCTGTGATGCGCACCCGGACCGCACCGTGGTGGTCTATGCCAACACTTCGGCGGCGGTAAAGGCCCGTGCCGACTGGGTGGTGACTTCAAGCATCGCCGTGGATCTGGTCGATTACCTGGATCAGCGTGGCGAGCGGATTCTCTGGGCTCCGGACAAGCACCTGGGCCACTATGTGGCGCGGGAAACCGGCGCCGATGTGCTTTGCTGGGATGGTGCCTGCATTGTCCATGAAGAATTCAAGGCGAAGGGCATCCTGGATCTGAAGGAAGCCTGGCCCGATGCGGCGGTGCTGGTGCATCCGGAATCGCCGGAGCCGGTGGTGGAAATCGCCGATGTGGTGGGCTCCACCTCGCAGCTGATCCGGGCCGCCACCGAGCTGCCCAACGAGACCTTTATCGTGGCCACGGACCGGGGCATCTTCTACAAGATGCAGCAGCTGGCTCCGGAGAAGACCTTCATGGAGGCCCCAACAGCGGGCAGCGGGGCCACCTGCCGCAGTTGCGCGCACTGTCCCTGGATGGCCATGAACGGCCTGGAAAACCTCTACCGGGTGCTGGCCGATGAAAATGGCGCCGGTCAGGAAATCTTCGTGGACGAGGAACTGGCCAGGCAGGCGATGATTCCCCTCAACCGTATGCTCGAATTCAGCGCTTCGCGCTAGAGCGGCCCTTCGGGCCGCTGCCGCGGGCTACGGGCTTCGGGCTGC
>SLJS01000172.1 GCA_007135015.1 Alcanivorax sp.
CAACGTGAAGATCTCGGCGGAGCTGATTGCCCCGATCGCCATGGAAGACGGCCTGCGTTTCGCGATCCGCGAGGGTGGCCGGACCGTGGGCGCCGGCGTGGTGAGCAAGATCGTCGAATAAATCCGCCGGGGCGGGGATCGGGCATTGCCCCGGCCCCCGCGCGCGGGTATAATTCGCGCCCTCTCGTAAGGAGAGACCGGATCAGGATCAACCGGGGCATCGTTCCCGGGGCCCGATTTCCTACCCACCACCTTTTGTACAGAAAGGGCGGGCGGGTTTTTTGCCATCTGAAATATGGCACGGACAGTTTCGGAGTTTGTTAGCTATGGCTAGCCAGAGAATCCGCATCCGCCTCAAGGCCTTTGATCATCGCCTGATCGATCAGTCGGCCCTGGAGATCGTGGATACCGCAAAACGCACGGGTGCGCAGGTGCAGGGCCCGATTCCGCTGCCCACGCGCAAGGAGAAGTTCACGGTGCTGATTTCGCCGCACGTGAACAAGGATGCCCGGGACCAGTACGAGGTCCGCACCCACAAGCGCATGGTCGATATCGTCGAGCCCACGGACAAGACCGTGGATGCGCTGATGAAGCTGGATCTCGCGGCTGGCGTGGACGTGCAGATCAGCCTGGGTTAAGGCCGTCGGGTCGCCGCGGGCGGCCCGAGGCAGTTCTGGAGAGGTAAGCGACAATGTCGATTGGTGTAGTCGGTCGAAAATGCGGAATGACCCGGGTCTTCGTCGAAGACGGGCGCAGTATTCCGGTGACGGTCATCGAGGTGGAGCCCAATCGGGTCACCCAGGTGCGCAGCGCCGAGCGCGACGGCTATGAGGCGGTGCAGGTGACCACCGGCACACGCCGGGCATCCCGTGTCAGCCGGCCCATGGCCGGGCACTTCGCCAAGGCGGGTGTGGAGGCCGGACGCACGGTGCAGGAATTCCGGGGCAGCCCGGGTGAGCTCGAGCCGGGTGGAAGCATCGGGCTGGATATCTTCGAAGTCGGCCAGATGGTCGATGTCCGCGGCACCTCCAAGGGCAAGGGCTATGCCGGCGTGATCAAGCGCTGGAATTTCCAGACCCAGGATGCCACACACGGCAACTCGCTGGCGCACCGCGCTCCCGGCTCCATTGGTCAGAACCAGAGCCCGGGCAAGGTGTTCAAGGGCAAGAAGATGGCCGGTCGTATGGGCGGCGCGCGCGTAACGGTCCAGAACCTGGAAGTGGTGCGTGTGGACGCTGAAAAGAATCTGCTGCTGATTCGGGGCGCGGTGCCCGGTGCCTCAGGCACCGACGTGATCGTGAGCCCCGCAGTGAAGGCGAAGGCCTGAAAGAGGATTAGAGGATGAATCTCAATACCGCCTCTGGAGGAACCGTCTCCGTTTCCGAAGTTGCCTTCGGCAGGGACTTCAATGAGCCGCTGGTTCACCAGGTGGTCACCGCCTACATGGCGACCGGCCGTCAGGGAACCAAGGCACAGAAGACCCGCGCGCAGGTGCGCGGCGGCGGCAAGAAGCCCTGGCGCCAGAAGGGCACCGGCCGGGCGCGCGCGGGCACCATCCGCAGCCCGATCTGGCGCGGCGGCGGCAGGACCTTTGCGGCCACGCCGCGGGACTTCTCGCAGAAGGTCAACCGCAAGATGTACCGCGGTGCCATGCAGTGCATTCTCTCCGAGCTGGTTCGTCAGGACCGCCTGGTGGTGGTCGAGGAGTTCGGGGTCTCCGAGCCCCGTACCCGGGAACTGGCAGGCAAGCTCCGGGAGCTGGAGTTGCAGAACGTGCTGATCGTGGCCGAGGACGTGGACGAGAACCTGTTTCTTTCGGCCCGGAATCTGCCGCGCGTGGAGGTTCGCGATCCGCAGGGCATTGATCCGGTCACCCTGATTGCCTATGAGAAGGTGCTGGTGACGGTTCCGGCCCTGAAGAAGCTCGAGGAGTCGCTGGCATGAACCAGGAGCGAATTTTCAAGGTGCTGCTCGCACCCCACGTCTCCGAGAAGGCGTCCATTGTTGCCGACGAGAACAACCAGTTTGTTTTCAAGGTGGCCCGGGATGCCAGCAAGCTGGAGATCAGGAAGGCAGTCGAGCAGCTCTTCGAAGTGGAAGTGCAGGCAGTGCGCACCTTGAACGTGAAGGGCAAGACCAAGTTCTTTGGTCGCACCCCGGGTCGTCGTCCGCACTGGAAGAAAGCTTATGTGTCCCTCAAGCCGGGTCATGACATCGACTTCCTGGCCGCTGGGGAGTAAGGGGTAGAAACTCATGGCGATTGAAAAGTGCAAGCCAACCTCTCCGGGGCGCCGTTTTGTAATCAAGGTGGTAAACCCGGAGCTGCATCGCGGCGAGCCCTGGGGTCCCCTGGTCGAGGCCAAGACCCGCAAGGGCGGACGCAACAACAACGGGCGCATCACGACGCGTCACAAGGGCGGCGGCCACAAGCAGCGCTACCGCGTGATCGATTTCCGTCGCAACAAGGACGGCGTCAAGGGCGAGATTGAACGGCTGGAGTATGACCCCAACCGGACCGCCTATATCGCGCTGGTCAAGTACATGGATGGCGAGCGCCGCTACATCCTGGCGCCGAAGGGCCTTAAGGCCGGTGATATGATCCAGTCCGGCCAGAACGTGCCGGTCAAGCCCGGCAATGCGCTGCCGCTTCGCAGCATCCCGCAGGGTTCCACGGTGCACAACGTGGAAATGCGTCCCGGAAAGGGTGGTCAGATCGCCCGTTCCGCTGGCACCTCGGTGCAGGTGCTGGCCAAGGACGGAGCCTACGTGACGTTGCGCATGCGCTCTGGCGAGATGCGCCGGGTGCACGGCGAATGCCGCGCAACGCTGGGTGAGGTTTCCAACAGCGAGCACAGTCTCCGCTCGCTGGGCAAGGCCGGTGCCAGCCGCTGGCGTGGCAAGCGCCCGAGTGTTCGCGGCGTGGCCATGAACCCCATCGACCACCCCCATGGCGGTGGCGAAGGGCGCAGCTCCGGCGGACGTCACCCGGTGACCCCCTGGGGTATTTCCACCAAGGGTCACAAGACGCGTCAAAACAAGCGAACCGGCAAGATGATTATCCGGGATCGCAGGAAATAGTAGAGAACAGAGCAGAGAGGTCAGACCGTGCCACGTTCACTGAAAAAGGGTCCGTTTGTGGATCACCACCTTCTCAAGAAGGTGGAGCACGCATCCGAAGCCGGCTCGCGCAAGCCGATCAAGACCTGGTCGCGCCGCTCCATGATCATTCCGGAGATGCTGGGTCTGACGATCGCGGTCCACAACGGCAAGCAGCATGTGCCGGTGCTGGTAACAGAGCACATGGTGGGCCACAAGCTTGGCGAGTTTGCTTCAACCCGTAACTTCCGCGGACACATCGTGGACAAGAAGTCGAGGCGATAGGTGACGGTGATGGCTACTGAAACATTGGCCCGCCTGCGCGGGGCGAGAATTTCGGCACAGAAGACCCGTCTTGTTGCCGATCAGATTCGTGGCAAGAAGGTCGAGCAGGCGCTGAATATGCTCCAGTTCAGTCCGAAGAAGGCCGCGGGAATCATGAAGAAGGTGCTCGAGTCCGCAATTGCCAATGCGGAAAACAACGACGGTGCCGATGTGGATGAGCTGCGGGTTTCATCCGTGTTCGTGGACGAGGGCATGTCGCTCAAGCGCATTCGCCCCCGGGCAAAAGGTCGGGCCGACAGGATTCTCAAGCGGACCTGTCATATCACCGTCAAAGTGTCGGAAGACCAGGAGTAAGCAGATGGGACACAAGGTTCATCCGATCGGCATTCGACTGGGCATCGTCAAGGAGCACAATTCGCTCTGGTATGCGAGCCCCAAGCACTACGCTGATTACCTGGTCACGGACCTCGAGGTACGCGAATACCTCGAAAAGCGGCTGAAGAACGCTTCCGTCAGCCGGATCAAGATCGAGCGTCCGTCCGAGAACGTGCGCATTACGATCAGCACTGCCCGGCCCGGCATCGTGATTGGCAAGAAGGGCGAGGACGTGGAGCGCCTGCGGCGGGAAGTCGCCCAGAAGATGGGCGTGCCGGTACATATCAACATCGAGGAAGTGCGCAAGCCCGACCTGGATGCGAAGCTTTCGGCACAGAATATTGCCAATCAGCTAGAGCGTCGCGTGATGTTCCGCCGCGCCATGAAGCGTGCGGTCCAGAACGCGATGAAATCCGGCGCCGAAGGGGTCCGGGTGCAGGTTTCCGGACGTCTCGGCGGCGCCGAGATTGCCCGAACGGAGTGGTATCGCGAAGGCCGTGTGCCGCTGCATACCCTGCGCGCCGACATTGATTATGCAAGTGTTCGTGCCGAGACCACCTACGGCACCATTGGTGTGAAGGTGTGGATTTTCCGTGGTGAGATCCTCGGTGGCATGGAACAGGTGCAGGAAGAGAGCCAGCAAAAGGCGCCCAAGAAGCGCGGACGTGGTTAAGGGATAGCGAACGATGTTGCAGCCTAAACGTACGAAATTCCGCAAGGTCCAGAAAGGCCGGAATCGCGGTGAGGCCCAGCGGGGCAACAAGGTTTCCTTCGGCTCCATTGGGCTGCAGGCAACCGGCCGCGGTCGCATCACGGCGCGCCAGATCGAAGCCGGCCGTCGTGCCATGACCCGCCACATCAAGCGTGGCGGCAAGATCTGGATCCGGATCTTTCCGGACAAGCCGATCACCAAGAAGCCCCTGGAAGTCCGCATGGGCAAGGGCAAGGGCAGCGTCGAGTACTGGGTGGCACAGATTCAGCCGGGCAAGATGCTGTATGAAATGGAAGGTGTCAGCGAAGAGCTCGCACGCGAGGCATTTCGCCTGGCCGCCGCCAAGCTGCCGGTCAGCACCCGTGTAGTAACCCGGACGGTAATGTAGCCATGAAAGCGAACGAGCTGAGAGAGAAAAGCACCGAGGACCTGAAGCAGGAACATCTCAAACTGCTGGAGCAGCAGTTCAAGATGAACATGCAGAAGGCTTCCGGCCAGCTGAACAGGACGCATGAGCTGGGGGCGGTCCGCCGTGACATCGCACGGGTGATGACCATCCTCAATGAGAGACAGGGTAACTGATATGGCAGAGGCTAAGCAGAAACTGCGTCGCTCGGTCACCGGTGTGGTGGTGTCCAGCAAGGCGGACAAGACCATAACGGTCATGGTTGAGCGTCGGGTCAAGCACCCGATTTACGGCAAGTTCGTCAAGCGCTCATCGAGAATCCTGGCGCACGACGAAGAGAATCAGTGCGGCGAGGGCGACCTGGTGACCATCGAGGAATGCCGGCCTCTGTCCCGGCGCAAGAGCTGGAAACTGGTGAGCATTCAGGAGCAAGCCCAGAAAGCCTGACAGGGCGTGCTGTGGCTGCCGCGAGGCAGGATTGGAGAAATAGACGATGATTCAGACCGAAAGCATGCTCGAAGTCGCCGATAACAGCGGTGCGCGTCGGGTTCAGTGCATCAAGGTCCTGGGAGGCTCCAGGCGCCGCTACGCGGGCATCGGTGACATCATCAAGGTCACGGTCAAGGAAGCGATTCCGCGGGGCCGTGTAAAAAAGGGTGATGTGGTCAATGCCGTGGTGGTGCGTACCCGCAAGGGGGTACGTCGCCCTGACGGCTCGGTGATTCGTTTCGACGAAAATGCCGCGGTGCTGCTCAATCCCCAGAAAGCACCGGTGGGCACCAGGATTTTCGGCCCGGTTACCCGGGAGCTGCGTACCGAGCAGTTCATGAAGATCATTTCCCTTGCACCGGAAGTTCTGTAAAGACGGGTGAAGATCATGCGCAAGATCAAGCGGGATGATGAAGTTATCGTAATCGCCGGCAAGGACAAGGGTAAGCGCGGCAAGGTGCTGCGGGTCCAGGATAATGGGCGTCTTGTCGTCGGCGGTGTGAACATGGTCAAGAAGCACGTGCGATCCAATCCTCGCGCCGGTGAGCAGGGTGGCATTATTGACCGCGAAGCGGGTATCCATGAGTCCAATGTGGCGATCTGGAACCCGAAAACAGAAAAGGCGGACCGCGTGGGTTTCCGGACTGAAGACGGCAAGAAGGTCCGTTTCTTCAAGTCCAATGGCGAAACGCTGGGCGCCTGAGAGGCCGGGTGAAGCATGAGTGATCTCAAGCAGGTTTTTGAAAACGAGATTGTACCGAAGCTTCAAAAGGAGCTCGGGTACAGCAATGTGATGGAAGTGCCCCGGGTTACGAAGATCACCCTGAACATGGGTGTCGGCGAGGCGGCACAGGACCGCAAGGCCATCGAGGGTGCCCTCGATGACATGAGCCGCATTTCCGGGCAGAAGCCGCTGATTACCAAGGCGCGCAAGTCCGTCGCCGGGTTCAAGATCCGCGAAGGCTGGCCGATCGGCTGCAAGGTCACGCTGCGGCGCCGGCGCATGTACGAATTCCTGGATCGCCTGGTAAGCGTTGCGATCCCCAGGGTGCGGGACTTCCGGGGCCTGAACCCCAAGTCCTTCGACGGGCACGGCAATTACTCCGTGGGTCTGCGCGAGCAGATCGTCTTTCCCGAGATCGACTATGACAAGGTGGACAAGCTGCGTGGTCTCGATATCACGATCACCACGTCGGCAAAGACTGACGAGGAAGCGCGCGCGCTGCTGCGGGCGTTCAACTTCCCTCTGAAGGGCTAGAGAGGCTGTTATGGCAAAGGTTTCCATGAAGAACCGGGAGCGCAAACGGGCCAAGCTGGTTGCCCGGTACGCGGCCCGTCGGGAAGAGCTGAAGGCGATCATCAAGGATCCCCAGGCCGAACCCGAGGCAAAGTGGGATGCACAGATCCGGCTGCAGAAGCTGCCCCGGGATTCCTCTCCGGTGCGCAAGCGTAATCGCTGCCGGGTAACGGGGCGTCCTCACGGCTATTACCGTAAATTCGGGTTGAGCCGCATCAAGCTTCGCGAAGCGGCCATGCGCGGTGATGTACCCGGCCTTGTGAAATCAAGCTGGTAGCGATAGTGAATCGGAGCGTAGCGGCATGAGCATGCAAGATACCCTGGCGGATATGTTTACGCGTATTCGCAATGGACAGATGGCGAGAAAGCCCAGTGTGGAAATGCCCTTGTCCAGGCAAAAGAAGGCCATTGCCAAGGTACTC
This sequence comes from Alcanivorax sp., assembly GCA_007135015.1. GTDB lineage: Bacteria > Pseudomonadota > Gammaproteobacteria > Pseudomonadales > Alcanivoracaceae > SLJS01. Next base: position 7,083 of record SLJS01000172.1, read on the forward strand.
GAGGAAGAAGGTTACATTTCCGGGTTTGAGGTCACGGGTGAAGAGAAAAAGCCTGTCCTGCGCGTGGAGCTCAAGTACTTTGAGGGCGGTCCGGTCATTGAATCCATCAAACGGGTCAGCAGCCCCGGTCTGAGGATCTACCGCAGGGCCGAGCAAATCCCCCGGGTCAAGAACGGGCTGGGTGTCATGATCGTCTCGACCAACCAGGGAATCATGACGGATCGCACGGCGCGTAAGCAGAACGTCGGTGGCGAGCTTATCGGTGAGGTGTCCTGACGAGGGCGCCCGTAACGGATCAGGTGCAGCAATGTCGAGAATAGCGAAAAGCCCGTTGAAACTTCCGCAGGGCGTCGAGATCAACATCGACGGCCAGCAGGTGACCATCAAGGGCAGCAAGGGCTCTCTGGAGCATCAGGTGCACCCGCTGGTTGAAGTCCGGCTGAACGAGGATGTTGTCACGGTGCATCCGCGCAACAATTCCACGGCGGCCTGGGCTCAGGCTGGCACCGCGCGAGCCCTGCTGAATAACATGGCTACCGGTGTCTCATCCGGCTTCGAACGCAAGCTGGAACTGGTTGGCGTCGGCTATCGGGCCCAGGCCCAGGGCAAGGTCCTGAATCTGACGCTCGGTTTCTCCCATCCGGTGGCTTTCGAGCTTCCCGAGGGTGTTACGGTGGAGACGCCCACCCAGACCGAGATCGTGATCAAGGGAATCGACAAGCAGGCTGTCGGCCAGGTGGCCGCCAATGTACGTGGCTTCCGACCGCCCGAGCCCTACAAGGGCAAGGGTGTGCGTTATGCGGACGAACAGGTTCGCCGCAAGGAAGCCAAGAAGAAGTAATCGTAGAGGCGCTGGATATGAGTGAAAAGAATCGTTCACGGTTGCGCAGGGCCAGACGCACGCGCATGAAGATACGCGAGCTGGGTGTCCATCGTCTTTGCGTCTACCGCACGCCGAGGCACATGTATGCCCAGGTGACGACTCCCGAGGGAGACCGCGTGCTGGCTACCGCCTCGACAGTGGAAAAGGACCTGCGTAGCGGCAAGACCGGCAATACCGAGGCTGCTACCAGCATAGGCAAGCTGATTGCCGAACGCGCGAAGGCTGCCGGCATCGAGAAGGTCGCGTTTGACCGTTCCGGCTTCCGCTACCATGGCCGCGTCAAGGCACTGGCGGAAGCGGCACGCGAAAACGGGCTGCAATTCTAGGGGTACGTGAGAATGGCGAAGGTTGATCCCAACGAGGGCATGCAGGAAAAGCTGGTTCAGGTGAACCGTGTCGCCAAGGTGGTCAAGGGCGGCCGGATCTTTGCCTTTACCGCCTTGACCGTGGTCGGCGATGGCAATGGCAAGGTCGGCTTCGGCCGCGGCAAGGCGCGGGAAGTGCCGGCGGCGATCCAGAAGGCACTGGAGGCGGCACGGCGGAACATGATCGAGGTAGACCTCAATGGCACCACGCTGCAGCACCCGATCCGTGCCCATCACGGCGCGTCCAAGGTGTTCATGCAGCCTGCCTCGGACGGCACCGGCGTGATCGCCGGTGGCGCCATGCGCGCGGTGCTTGAAGTCGCTGGTGTACAGAACGTTCTGGCCAAGTGCTATGGCTCGACGAACCCGATCAATGTGGTTCGGGCTACATTCGAGGGACTCAAGTCCATGACGTCGCCGGAGCAGGTGGCGGCCAAACGGGGCAAGTCCGTGGAAGAAATCCTGAATTGATCTTCAGGCAGTAAAGCGGAAGCAGAATCATGGCGGAAGACAAAGATACGAAAGCGGCGCCGAAGAAAGCGGCGGCAAAGAAGGCGACAGCGAAGAAGGCCGCTGCGAAGAAGGCTCCCGCAAAGAAGGCGGCGGCAAAGAAGGCGCCTGCAAAGAAGGCGCCTGCAAAGAAGGCCCCTGCGAAGAAGGCAGCGGCAAAGAAGGCGGCTCCGAAAAAGGCTGCCGCAAGCAAGCCGGCGCCTTCCAGCGCCCCGGGCAGCACCCTCCGGGTCACCCAGGTGCGCAGCATTGCCGGGCGTCTGCAGAAGCACCGCGCCTGTGTGCGCGGGCTGGGACTGCGCCGGATTGGCCACACCGTGGATGTGGAAGACACGCCTGCAGTACGTGGCATGATCAACCGGGTTTCGTACCTGGTTGAAGTCGAGGAGAGCAAGTGATGCGACTGAATGAACTGCACCCCGCTGACGGGGCCCGGGTCGGAGGAAAGCGCGTAGGCCGGGGCACAGGTAGCGGTCTGGGCAAGACCGCCGGGCGCGGCCACAAGGGGCAGAAAGCACGCTCAGGCGGGCAGGTGATCCCCGGGTTCGAGGGCGGTCAGATGCCGCTGCAGCGCCGCGTGCCGAAGTTCGGCTTCGCCTCGCGCAAGGCGCGGCAGACTGCCGAGGTGCGCCTTGGCGAGCTTGCGAAGGTCGAGGGTGACACCGTTACCCTGGGGACCCTGAAAAAAGCGGGCGTGGTACGCAGCGACGCGAAACGGGCCCGGGTATTCCTTTCCGGCAAGCTCGAGCGTGCACTGACAGTCAGCGGCGTACTGGTCAGCCGCGGTGCTCGCGAGGCCATCAAGGCCGCGGGCGGCAAGGTCGAGGAATAAGGCGGAATCATGGCGAAGGCACGGGCACAGACGCTGAACACTGGCGGCGGCGGCTCCGCACTGGCGGGGCTGTGGAAGCGCATCGGCTTTGTGCTTGGCGCCCTGGTGGTCTTTCGTATCGGTGCACACATACCGGTACCCGGGGTGCATCCCGAGCGCCTTGCGCAGATGTTCAGCCAGCAACAGGACACCATTCTGGGCATGTTCAACATGTTTACCGGTGGTGCCCTGGAGCGCATGAGCATCTTTGCGCTCGGCGTGATGCCCTATATTACCGCCGCGATCGTGATGCAGCTGATGACGGCGGTAACGCCTCATCTCGAGCAGCTGAAGAAGGAAGGAGAGCAGGGCAGGCGCCAGATTACCCAGTACACCCGCTACCTGACCGTGTTCCTGTCGCTGATCCAGTCCATGGGCGTGGCCGCCGGACTGTACAGCCAGGGGATCACGCTGGTGCCAGAGGGTGCCCCGCAGGTGGAGGTGTTCTCGTTCTATTTCGTGGCGGTCACCTCGCTGGTTACCGGCACGGTGTTCCTGATGTGGCTGGGCGAGCAGATTACGGAACGCGGCGTGGGCAATGGCATTTCCATGCTGATCTTCGCGGGCATCGTGGCGGGCCTGCCCGGCGCCTTGGCGCAGACCTTCGAGGCCACCCGGCAGGGGGATCTCAACCTGCTGGTGCTGCTGCTGGTACTGGTGGTGGCCATTGCGGTGATCTACGCGGTGGTCTTCGTCGAGCGCGGACAGCGCCGGATCACGGTCAACTACGCGCGCCGGCAACAGGGCAAGCGCATGTATGCGGCGCAGCAGAGCCACCTGCCGCTGAAGGTGAACATGGCCGGGGTGATACCGGCGATCTTCGCCAGCTCGATCCTGCTGTTCCCGGCGTCGCTGGGGCAGTGGTTCGGCCAGACCGGCGGAGACCAGAGCTGGTGGGCAAATTTCCTGCGTACCGCCACGGATGCGCTGATGCCGGGCACACCGTTGTATGTGCTGCTGTTTACCGCCGGGATCTTTTTCTTCTGCTATTTCTACGCGGCCCTGGTATTCAACCCGCGGGATATCGCCGATAACCTCAAGAAATCCGGGGCCTTTATCCCCGGGATCCGGCCCGGCGAACAGTCGGCCCGGTATATCGACACCGTCATGGGGCGGCTGACGCTGGTCGGGGCCACCTACATGTCCCTGGTCTGCCTGATGCCGCTGTTTCTGCAGGGGATCTGGAACGTGCCCTTCTATCTTGGAGGCACCTCCCTGCTGATCGTGGTGGTGGTGGTCATGGACTTCTGGTCGCAAGTGAACGCTCACTTGATGTCCACCCAGTACGACAAACTGATGAAAAAGGCGAACCTGAAGGGCTATGGTGGCTCCGGACTGGTTCGCTAGAGCGAGCGTGAGGCAAGGACAATGAAGGTTCAGGCATCGGTAAAGAAGATCTGCCGCAACTGCAAGATCGTCCGCCGCAAGGGGCGGGTGATGGTGATCTGCAGCGCGGAACCCCGGCACAAGCAGCGCCAGGGGTGACAGAAGAGAGCTCCGGTTGAAAAAGCCGGGTGCGGAGGCTACCATTGCGCGCCTTCCGGGCCCGGTTGGACCGGTGTAACCAGTTGTGTAGCACGGAGAATTCGGATGGCCCGTATAGCCGGCGTAAACATCCCGGACAACAAGCATGCGGTGATATCGCTGACCTATATTTTCGGGGTCGGCAATACCACGGCGCGGAAGATCTGCCAGGGCGCGGGGATTGCCCCGGACATGCCCATGCGGGAGCTTTCCGGTGAGCAGGTGGATGCGATTCGTGGCGAGGTGGCGAAATTCACCACCGAAGGCGATCTGCGCCGGGAAGTGAACATGAACATCAAGCGTCTGATGGACCTCGGTTGTTACCGTGGTATTCGCCATCGGCGCGGGCTGCCCCTGCGCGGGCAGCGCACCAAGACGAACGCACGGACCCGCAAGGGACCGCGGAAACCCATCCGCAAGTAGCCCGAGACTGGATAAGGCATCATGGCGAAGAAAGACAGCGGTACACGTCGGAAGAAGATTACCCGCACGGTGGCGGAAGGCATTGCGCACGTCCATGCCTCCTTCAATAACACCATCATTACCATTACTGACCGTCAGGGTAATGCCCTGTCCTGGGCCACCTCCGGTGGCGCCGGTTTCCGGGGTTCGCGCAAGAGCACGCCCTTTGCCGCCCAGGTGGCCGCCGAGACCGCGGGTAACGCGGCCAAGGACTACGGCCTGAAGAACCTGGAAGTGCGCGTACGCGGGCCGGGCCCTGGTCGGGAATCCTCCGTACGCGCGCTCAACGGCTGCGGATTCCGGATCACTCATATATCAGACGTGACGCCGATTCCCCATAACGGCTGTCGTCCGCCCAAGAAGCGTCGCGTGTAGGGAGTAGAGCAAGATGGCAAGATATCTCGGTCCCAAGTGCAAGCTTTCCCGCCGCGAAGGCACGGATCTGTTGCTCAAGAGCGGCATCCGCCCGCTGGAGTCCAAGTGCAAGGCGGACCAGGCCCCGGGCCAGGCGGCCGCCACGCGTCGTCTGAGCCGGCTGTCCGACTACGGCGTGCAGCTGCGGGAAAAACAGAAGGTTCGCCGCATGTACGGCGTACTGGAGAAGCAGTTCAGCAACTACTACAAGCGCGCGGCCCGCAGCCGCGGCGCCACCGGTGAGGTGCTTCTTCAGCTGCTGGAAGGCCGCCTGGACAACGTGGCCTACCGCATGGGCTTCGGCTCCACCCGCGCCGAGGCGCGCCAGCTGGTCGCGCACCGCGGCGTGCTGGTCAACGGCCGGGTCACCAATGTGCCCTCGTATCAGGTCAGGCCGGGCGATGTGGTATCGGTACGTGAAAAGGCCAGGAATCAGCTGCGTGTCAAGCACGCCATGGAGCTGGCGATGCAGCGGGGCATTTCTCCATGGATTGAAGTGGATGAGAAGAAGCTCGAAGGGACCTTCAAGGCCCTTCCCGAGCGAGTGGATCTGCCGGCCGAGATCAACGAAAGTCTGATCGTCGAGCTGTATTCCAAGTAAGGACTGCCTGAGGAAGCTTATGACCGCCGTGAACGAATTTCTCACGCCTCGCTCGATCGCAGTCGATGCGATCAGCAACTTCCGCGCCAAAGTGGTCCTTGAGCCGCTGGAGCGCGGTTTCGGCTACACACTGGGTACGGCCTTGCGACGCATTCTGCTTTCCAGCATGCCGGGCAGCGCCATTACCGAAGTGGAAATCGACGGAATCCAGCACGAGTATTCCACCATCGAAGGCGTGCAGGAGGATGTGATCAACATTCTGCTGAACCTCAAGGGTGTGGCGCTGCGCGTGCAGGAGAAGGGCGAAGCCACGCTGGAGCTGGTGAAAAAGGGCCCCGGCGAGGTTACCGCCGACGACATCCAGCGTGATCATACCGTGGAGATCGTCAATCCGGAGCACCCGATCTGCACCATCACCGGGGACACCGAGCTGCGGATGACCCTGAAGGTGACCAGCGGACGGGGCTATGTACCGGCGGACGCCCGGGAGCGCGAGGACGAGAGTCGCGCCATCGGCCACCTGCAGCTCGACGCGAGCTACAGCCCCATTCGCCGTGTCTCCTATGTGGTCGAGGCCGCGCGGGTGGAACAGCGTACGGACCTGGACAAGCTGGTAATCGATCTGGAGACCAACGGCACCATCGAGGCGGAAGAAGCCATCCGTCGCGCGGCCACCATTCTCCAGCAGCAGATTGCGGTGTTCGTGGACCTGGAGCAGGACAGCAAGCCCGAGCCCAAGCAGGAGCGCGAGGAAGTCGATCCCATCCTGCTGCGCCCGGTGGATGATCTGGAACTGACGGTGCGCTCGGCGAACTGCCTCAAGGCCGAGAACATCTACTACATCGGCGATCTGGTACAGCGCACCGAGGTGGAGCTACTCAAGACTCCCAACCTGGGCAAGAAGTCGCTGACCGAGATCAAGGATGTGCTGGCGTCCAAGGGGCTGTCACTGGGAATGCGTCTCGAAAGCTGGCCGCCGGCCGGACTGCGAGACGAGGACCGCATGCACACCAGCACCCGGCTGCGCTGAAGCGCCCTGAAGAAAGTATTGTAGAATTTCACGGGGCACGGAGATGGTGCCCGGAAAGCGAGGAAACGGATCATGCGTCATCGCAAGAGCGGAAGAAAACTGAACCGGAACAGCTCCCATCGGCAGGCCATGTTCCGCAACATGGCGGTGTCGCTGTTCGAGCATGGTGCGATCAAGACCACGCTGCCCAAGGCCAAGGAACTGCGTCGTGTCGCCGAGCCGCTGATCACCCTGGCGAAGGAAGACAGCGTGGCCAATCGTCGGCTGGCCTTCTCCCGCACCCGTTCGAAGGCGGCGGTGGGCAAGCTCTTCGAGGAGCTGGGTCCGCGCTACCGGGAGCGTCCGGGCGGCTACATGCGAGTGCTGAAAATGGGCTTTCGCAGTGGCGACAACGCACCCATGGCCTATGTCGAGCTGGTGGACCGCCCCGAAGCGGCGGGCGAGGAAGACAGCGCCTGAGCCGGAGCGTCACCAGTGGACGATGGCTATCGAAAAAGCCGGGCCCGGAGCCCGGCTTTTTCGTATCGGTTTTGTGCCCGACGGGCCTGTGGCGTTTCTCCCCGCGTCTTGCCTGGGCTATGATAAAGCCGCAAGACCGGATTCCGGCGTAAACTGCGGAGAAACCCGATGACAAGAATAATGGCCGCACTGCTCCTGGTGGGGAGCTGCCTGCCGGCACTTGCCGGTGATCTTGGCGTGGGGCTTCAGTACAGCCACCTGGCAGTGGACCGGGGGAACCTCAATCGCGGCAATCCCGGCCTTCTTGTCGCCAGTGGCACCCGGCGGCTCAGTGAATCCTATGTGTTCGAGGCCCGCGTCGGAACCGGTGTGGTGTCCGAATGCTGTTTTGGCCCGCGCCTGGAAAACGACTCCCTGGTGGGTGGCTACCTGGTGTCCAGCTGGTGGGAGCTGCAGCCCGTGAATCCCTACCTGATTGCCGGCTACACGGCGACCCGGACCCTGATCAACGGAGTGCGTTTCCGCGACGACGGCTTTTCCTGGGGCCTGGGCGCCAGGCAGCGGCTAAGCCCGGAGATGGAACTGCGGTTTGAAGCCATGCGCCTGCTGGAAAATGACTACGGACGGCAGGACTCCCTGTCCGTCGGGGTGAGCTACCAGTTCTAGAGGGCTCTGGCGCAGGCTCGCTCTCCAGCGGCGGCTACAGGGGTGCTGCGATCCTTTTTGGACACACGCCTTGAGAGGGTGTCAGAAGATCTCCCCAACCTACAGGACGCGAGCCTCGCCTTTGCGTGGCAGGCGCTTGCCCATTCGCCGAAGGTTCACGCCTTGCGGCGCTCTGTACGTGGCCTTCGGCCACGCAAGCGCGACATGGCGCGTTCCCAGTGAATCCCCGGTTTAGCTGCAAGGACGAGCCTTGTGACACCCTCCTTTCGCGGAGGTCGCAGCGGGTTCAGCTGCCGGAGGCGGCGCGCTCGTCGTGGACCGCCAGCATCTGCGCGAGGAAGTGGCCTGTATGGCTGTCCGCCTCCCGTGCGACCTGCTCGGGTGTGCCTCGGGCAATGATGCGCCCGCCTCCGTCGCCGCCTTCCGGGCCCAGATCGATGACCCAGTCGGCGGTCTTGATCACATCCAGGTTGTGTTCGATGACAATGATGCTGTTGCCGTGCTCGCGCAGCCGGAACAGCACGGAGAGCAACTGCTCGATATCGTGGAAATGCAGACCGGTGGTGGGCTCGTCAAGAATATAAAGCGTATTGCCGGTGTCGCGCCTTGAAAGCTCCCGGGCGAGCTTCACCCGTTGTGCCTCCCCGCCGGAGAGGGTGATGGCGGATTGGCCAAGACGGATATAACCCAGCCCCACATCCATCAGTGTGTCCAGCTTGCGCCTGAGTGCGGGCACCGCATCGAAGAAATCCAGGGCGTCCTCAACGGTCAGCTCCAGCACTTGATGAATGTTCCTGCCCTTGTAGGTGGCCTCCAGGGTTTCGCGGTTGTAGCGCTTGCCCCGGCATACCTCGCAGGGCACATGGATATCCGGAAGAAAATGCATTTCCACCCGGATTACGCCGTCACCCTGGCAGGCCTCGCAGCGGCCGCCGCGGACATTGAAACTGAAACGCCCCGGCTTGTAGCCGCGGGCCCGGGCTTCGGGCGTGCCCGCGAACAGCTCACGAATCGCGGTAAAGATCCCGGTATAGGTGGCCGGATTGGAGCGCGGCGTGCGCCCGATGGGGCTCTGATCAATATCGATCACCTTGTCGAAGTACTCGAGTCCCTCAATGGTTTCGTGGGCAGCCGGCTGCATGCTCGTCGCACGGTTGAGCCGGAGCGCCGCCGCCGGATAGAGGGTGTGATTGATCAGCGTGGATTTTCCCGACCCGGATACACCGGTTACGCAGGTGAACAGCCCGACGGGGACCTCCAGGCAGACATTGCGAAGGTTGTTGGCCGATGCTCCCCTGAGTGTCAGCCACTGGCCCTCGGGTGCGACGCGGCGCCCGGGCACGGCGATGCTGCGGCGGCCGGAAAGGTAATCTCCGGTCAACGAAGCGGGGCATTGCTCCACCTGCGTTACCTCGCCCTGAACCAGCACCTCGCCACCGTGCACACCGGCGCCGGGGCCCATGTCGATCACATGATCCGCCGCGCGGATCGCCTCCTCGTCGTGCTCAACCACCAGCACCGAGTTGCCCAGATCCCGCAGGCGCGACAGTGTATCCAGCAGGCGCGCGTTGTCGCGCTGGTGCAGGCCGATGGAGGGTTCGTCCAGTACATACATCACGCCCACCAGCCCGGCGCCGATCTGCGAGGCCAGACGAATACGCTGGGCCTCGCCGCCGGAAAGGCTCTCGGCGCTGCGCGAAAGGGTCAGATAGTCCAGCCCCACATCGACAAGGAAGCGAAGCCGTTCGCGGATCTCGCGCAGGATGGTCTCGGCAATCTCGCCGCGATGACCGGGAAGGCCAAGTTGCCGGAAATAGGCCTGACTGTCTCCCACGGGGAGGTCCACGATTTCGCCCAGGGTGCGTCCGTCGATGAAGACATTGCGGGCCGCCTCGCACAGCCGTGAACCCTGGCATTCGCCGCATTCAGCGGTGCTCAGGTAGCGCGAAAGCTCCTCGCGAATGGTCTCCGAACCGGTCTCCCGGTAGCGCCGCTCCATGTTGGGGATCACGCCCTCGAAGGGGTGGCGTCGTTCGGTAATCTCGCCGACACCATTGAAGTGGCGAAAGGTGATCGGGTCCTCGCCGGTGCCATACAGGATCTTCTCGCGCACCGCCGGCGGAAGTTCATTGAAAGGCAGATCCATATCGAAGCCCAGCGCATCGGAGAGACTCTCGAGCAACTGGAAGAAGTGGGCATTGCGGCGGTCCCAGCCGCGGATCGCGCCCTCGGCCAGCGACAGTTCGGCCGAGTGAACGACCCGTTGCTCGTCGAAGAACTGCTTCACGCCCAGCCCGTCACAGGCGGGACAGGCGCCCGCCGGGTTATTGAACGAGAACATGCGCGGTTCCGGCTCGGCAATGCTGTAGCCGCACTGCGGGCAGGCGAACCGGGCGGAAAAGATGACCTCCGCGGTCTGCTGTTCCGCGTCCATGGGAGCAAGCAACGCGGAGCCTTCCGCCAGGTCCAGCGCCGTCTCCAGCGATTCCGCCAGACGATTCTGCATGTCCGGGCGGACCCGGAAACGGTCCACCACCACGTCTATGCTGTGCTTGCGTCGGCTGTCCAGCTCGGGCAGGGCATCCAGGTCCGTGACCCGACCGTCGAGGCGAATGCGAACAAAGCCCCGGGCACGCAACTCATCAAGAAGCTGGGCATGTTCGCCTTTCTTCTCCCGCACCATCGGGGCGAGCAGCATGCACTTGGAGCCTTCCGGCTGCGCCAGGATCTGGTCAACCATCTGGCTGACGGTCTGTGCGGCAAGCGGGTCACCGTGTTCCGGGCAGCACGGCTGCCCCGCGCGCGCGTAGAGCAGACGCAGATAGTCGTAGATCTCGGTGATGGTGCCCACGGTGGAGCGGGGGTTGTGACTGGTGGACTTCTGCTCAATGGAAATCGCCGGGCTGAGCCCCTCGATGTGGTCCACATCGGGCTTTTCCATCATGGACAGGAACTGCCGCGCATAGGTGGAAAGCGACTCCACATAACGGCGCTGGCCCTCCGCATAGAGGGTATCGAATGCCAGCGAAGACTTGCCGGAGCCGGACAGGCCGGTGATCACCACCAGACGGTCCCGGGGGATCTCCAGGTCCACGTTCTTCAGATTATGGGTGCGCGCGCCGCGGACCAGGATGTTGTCCATGAGGAGCAATCACTGCAGTGGAACAAGCCCGCCAGTATAGGCGATCCGCGGAGAACAAAAGAAGGGGGCGTCCGGGGGCTGAACCCCGGACGGGGTCAGAGGTTTTCCTGGGCCCAGTTGACCGCCTGCAGGCGGTTGGAGGCGTTGATCTTCTTGAAGATATTGTAGATATGGGTCTTGATGGTATGCGGGCTCAGGTTCAGCGAGCGGGCGATCTCCGAGTTCTTGGCTCCCGTGGCCAGCACCTTGAGGACTTCGACCTCCCGGTCCGTCAGATTGACCTCGCTGCGCGAGAAGGTCTTGTTGAACGCCCGGCTTTTCATCAGGTACTGCTGCAATACCTTGCGCGGCAGCCAGAGTTCGCCCTCGAACATGGAACTGATGCCCTTGAGCAGAAGCTCCTGGGGGCAGTCATGGAGGAATCCGCCCTGGATCATGGGCAGGCCCGCCAGCCGCATCATGGAGGGTTCTTCATCCACATTGAAAACGGCCATGTAGAGATCACCCTCGATCTCCTGGTCCACCTCCATCAGGTAGCTGATGGTTTCATTGATATCAATGGTGTTGTAGTCGACCAGAAACAGATTCTGCTCGGTACCGTCGATCTCCTTGCGCTCCACCTCTTCGGGACGCTTGATGGAGCGGGCAGAAATGCCTTTCTTCTCCAGGAATTCCGCCAGCAGGGCGTTCTGCAGCTGCTGACCTCCTGCAACAAAGACCTGTTGTTCACTGCCTGCCATAGTCATCTTTTTATTCCCCGGTTCTGCGTCGTGGCCGCGCTCTTTGACGGCCAGACCCGCAGGATGCTCCAGAAACCTGATTGTCCTCAGAAAAACAGGTGATCAAGCCTGCAATTTATCACCCCATCACCAGTGGTTCAATTTGCTGGTCGCCGAAATCCGGCGCTCTCGGGCGAACTTCTTCACTTTTCTGGTACACTGCGCCGCTTCCCGGTGCTGTGGCCGGTTTCCCGTCCCGCGGTGGGCGAGATGGGGGCGTTCCGGCCCGGCAAGACATTCGGGCTGCCAGCGAGTGTACGCCAGAGTATACCCGCGACACTGCCGCAATACTCACGGAACCTGCATATTCATGGACAATTCCAGTCCGGTACAACCTGCCCTGGTGCGTGCCGAGATTCGGGTGACCAGTGCCCTGGCCCTGATCTTTGCCTCGCGCATGTTCGGGCTCTTTCTCCTGCTTCCCGTTTTTGCGGTGCTCGGGCGGGACCTTCCCGGCTCCACCCCGGTGCTGGTGGGGCTGGCCATCGGCATCTACGGACTCTTCCAGGCCCTGTTCCAGGTCCCGTTCGGGCTGCTGTCCGACCGCTTCGGGCGCAAACCCCTGATCTTCGCCGGCCTGGTGCTGTTCGTGGCGGGCAGTCTGGTGGCTGCCTGGGCGGAGACCATCCACGGCGTGATCGTCGGCCGGGCGCTGCAGGGCAGCGGCGCCATTGCCAGCGTGGTCATGGCCCTGGCCGCCGACGTGGTCTCCGAAAAGCACCGCACCCGGGTCATGGCAGTGCTGGGGGCCTCGGTGGGCGGCAGTTTCGTGCTGGCGCTGATCCTCGGGCCCGTGCTCGGGGGGGTGATGGGGCTGTCGGGCCTGTTCTACCTCTGCGCCGTGCTCGCGATGGCCGGGCTGGCCGTGGCCGCACTCATGGTGCCCACGCCCCGGGTTCAGGCACCGCGGGACCAGCTGCCGCGCGGGCAGCGACTGGCCCGGGTCCTGGGCAACCCGGTTCTGCTGCGCCTGGATTTCGGCATTCTTGTGCTGCACATGGTTCTCACGGCCGTGTTCGTGGTCATTCCGCTACTGCTCACCGAGCGACTGGGCATGGCCATGGAGCAGCACAGCCTGCTGTATCTGGGCGTGCTGGTGGCGGGCTTTCTGGCCATGGTTCCGTTGATCCTGCTTTCCGAGCGGCGCGGCATCCGCCCGATCAAGCTCGCCGCCATCCTGGTGCTGGCCCTGTCACTGGTGCTGCTGGCACTGGCGGGAGATGCCCTGTGGCACTTCGTGCTGGCGCTGTTCCTGTTCTTCTTCGCATTCAACCTGCTGGAAGCCTTTCTGCCCTCGATGGTGGGCAGGGCGGCGCCCGCGGGCACCCGCGGCACCTCCCTGGGCATCTATTCGAGCTGCCAGTTCGCCGGGGTCTTCCTCGGGGGGCTCGTCGGCGGGGTGCTGATGGAGCATGCCGGCCCCGCAATGGTCTTCTGGCTGGCGGCGGGCGCCGTGGTGGCCTGGTTCCTCGCGGTGGTTGCCATGAAGGAACTGCCCCGGCTGGACAACCGGGTGCTGTCGCTGGATGCCGGGGATGGCGACGACACCGGCGAATGGAGCCGGCGCCTGCTGGCCGTCGAGGGGGTGCTGGAGGCGGTGGTGGTGCGCGAGCAGGGCATCGCCCTGCTCAAGGTCGACCCGGCCAGCCTCGACGAGGAAGAGCTGGCCCGGCTGGGCAGTGAATAGCCGCCACTGACGGGCTCCGGCGCGGGCCCGGCCCCCCGCTGCCGCCGGTGGCGGGGGCGTTTCGTTACACGAATACCCTCTTTTGACAATTTGCTTCCCCCCCTGAAGGTGCCACAATAGCCGGCTCAAACAGGGACAGCGATATCGTTCATAAACGGAGGCAGGCGAATCATGGCGCGTGGTGTCAACAAGGTCATTCTGATCGGCAACCTGGGCGTGGACCCGGAAACCCGTTTCATGCCCAGTGGCGGAGCGGTTACCAATGTCCGCCTGGCCACCAGCGAGAACTGGAAGGACAAGCAGACCGGCGAGCAGCGCGAACGCACCGAGTGGCACCGGGTGGTGTTTTTCAACCGGCTGGGCGAGATCGCCGGCGAGTACCTGAAAAAGGGCAGCAAGGTCTATGTGGAGGGCCAACTGCGCACACGCAAGTGGCAGGGTCAGGACGGCCAGGACCGCTACACCACCGAAATCGTGGCCAGCGAAATGCAGATGCTGGACAGCCGCGGCGGCGGTGGCGGCGACTACGGCGGGCAGGGCGGGCGCCAGGCCGGCGACTTCGACCAGGAACCGCAAGCCTCCTCTTCGGCGGGCCAGCAGAGCGGGCCCGCGGATGATTTCGACGACGATATTCCGTTCTAGGACCCGACCCGAGTAACGATCATGCCGCGTCCGCTGGTACTGGCCGCCGTTTTTCTGGCGAGCCTGCTGTTCTGGCTCCTGTGGAATTTCCCCGCCGCACCGCTTGTGGCGCGGGCCGACGGTGTGCCGCTGGCCGGAGAGCCGCTACGCCTGACGGCCGTGCGCGGCATGCTTCGCCAGGGAGGTGTCGACTGGCGCTGGCAGGAGCAGAGCGGTCGGGTGGACTGGTCGCTGCGCTGGAAGGGCCTGCGCCCCGGTGTACAGCTACGGGCACACAGTGGCGGCGCCGAACTGGCTGGCTGGTTCACCGGCACCTCCGATTCGGTGCGGGCGCGGGACCTGGATCTTGCCGTCCCTCTTTCGCTGGTCAGTGATCAGATCGAACAGGGCGGCGCGGACGGAACCCTGGAGGGCCGCATTGGTCGATTCTCCTGGAAGCAGGGCGGTGTCCCCAGGGTGGAAGGCAACCTTCGTTACAATGGCGGCAGGGTGACCTGGCCGGACGGGCGTGCCGAGGTTCCGCCGCTTGACGGCGAGCTCTACAACGAGGAGGAAGCCGCCTGGCTGGTGGTTCGCTCACCGGAGGGAACCCGGCTCATGGATGGCCAGATGACCGCTGGAACCGCCGAGTTTCGCCTCTATCGGGCCTGGCCGATCCTGCTGGGTGTCAGCGAGGGAGGCGACCCCGGGGACGTGATTTTCCAGGTAAACGAGGCGTTCGGGCCTTCATGATAGACTGGCGGGCAGACTCGCGGTCCAGACAGAGTCCGGCAAGGACCGGCAGGCAACGATGCAATTGACCCCCCGACAGATGCAGCTTCTCGAGCGCGCGGCACCGCTGGTGCGCGGCGCGCTGGCGCTGGCATTGATGGTATGGCTGGCGAAGGTGGTGGCCGATACCGCCCTGCTGTCGCTGGCGGGCCCGGCACAGGTGCCCGAGCCCGATGACGACATGGCTCGTGTGGAAGTGACCGAGCGCACCGGTGCGGGCGGCGAGCTCTCCACTGCCCGTGTGGCCGACTGGGAGCTTTTCGGCGAATACGAGCCGGAGGAGCGGGAAGTCAGGGTGGTGGATGCGCCGGATACCACCCTGCAGCTGAAACTGCTGGGGCTGTTCGAGCATTCGGACCCGCAAAAGGCCCGGGCCATCATCGAAGGTCGCGGCGGGGATGCGGAGCTGTATTATCCCGGAGACGACCTGCCCGGCGGGGCCGTGCTCGAAGAAATCTATGTGGACCGTGTGATCCTGCGCCACCGCGGGGAACTGGAAGCGCTGCGGTTCGATGAGCCGGAGCTTGGCGGCGCGACAGCGGCCACGCCGGACGGAATCAGCCGTCGAAGCGCTTCCCGGTCCAATGGTAGCCCGCCGCGCCCCCCGCAGCAGGCGGATACGATGCCCGAGGGGCTTCCCGGCGACCCCCGGGAGCAGCGCGAAACCATTATCCGGGACCTGGCGCTGCAGCCGGTGGAGGAAGGCGCTTCCTCCGGTTATCGTATTACCGACCGATCGCCCCGGGAGATCATCAGCCAGGTAGGCCTGCGGCCCGGAGATCAGATAATATCGGTGAACGGGCATTCACTGGGAGAGGAGGGCGGTGACGTGGCCGCGCTGGAAGAAGTGATGGAAACCGGCTCGGCAACCATCGAGGTGCGGCGGGGTTCGCGCACCTTCACAGTGAGTTATCCGCCCTGACAGGCTGTTGAAACGTAGCGAGTAAGGCCGGATGCAGGGAAGGCGCACAGAGTACAGCAAACAGGCCATATATCAGGCAGCCGGGTAAGCAAGCGGCGCACAACGCAGCAGATGGTGCCAGGCGCAACACGGGATCGGACTATGAAAGCATACAGAAAACGGATCATGGCAATGCTGCTGGCGGGGCTGATGTGCCTGCCGGCGATGCTTGCGGCCGATGAGGACGATACCTGGACCGTCAATATCCGTGATGCGGATATCAAGGCCTTCATCAACAAGGTCTCGGAGATGACCGGGCGGAACTTCGTCGTGGACCCCCGGGTCCGCGCCCGGGACGTGACCGTGATCTCGCGGGCACCGCTGACCTCCGATGAGGTTTATGAACTCTTTCTTTCCGTACTGGAGGTTCATGGCTATTCCGCGGTGCCTTCCGGGCAGGTGACCAAGATCGTGCCCGACAGCACGGCGAAGCAGAGAAGCCTGCCTTTTGATGACGACGGAACCGGGCCGGGCGAGGCGCTGATCACCCGGGTCATCACCGTGCAACAGACACCCGCGGAAGAACTGGTGCCGGTATTGCGGCCTCTGGTGCCGCAGTATGGCCATCTGGCGGCGGTCAGCTCCGCCAATGCGCTGATCATCAGCGACCACGCGAACAACGTCCGCCGGCTCGAGACCATCATCGCCCACCTGGACGGCACGGAAAGGCAGGAAATGGAGATTATCGCCCTGCAGCATGCCTGGGTCGGTGATGTACTGGCCATGCTGGAGGCACTGACCCCGGAAGAACAGACGGGCCGGCGGGGCTCGATACGGCCCGGTTCGCGCCTGAGCATGGTGGCGGACGAGCGTACCAACCGTCTGGTGCTGCAGGGCGACCGGGATGCGCGCGAGCGCGCGCGGGAGCTGGTGCGTGAACTGGATGTGCCCTCCTCGGAGACCGGGGGCGTGCAGGTCATCCGGCTGCATCATTCCCAGGCCGAGGACATGGCGGAGCTGCTGGAGCGTTTTGTCGAGGGCGCCGAGGTGGTCGAGGGCGAGGAGATGGGCGAGCGCCGCCGGGGCAAGGCGGCGATCCAGGCGGACCCTTCCATGAATTCCCTGGTGGTGCGGGCCGAACCCGGCATGATGCAGGAACTCAAATCCGTGATCCGGCAGCTGGACCAGCGCCGCGCACAGATCCTGATCGAGGCCGCCATCGTGGAAGTCGGCGGTGATCGTGGCCGGGATCTGGGTTTCCAGTGGCTGGCCGGGGACCAGGAGTCCGGGGTCGGCGGCATCAATTTCTCGGGCGCGGCGGTAAGCGTCAATGACGTGGTTCAGTCCGTGCTCACCGGCGAGCCCACCACCGGGCTGGGTGACGGTCTGACCATTGGCGGCGGGGATCTCGACGGCGACGGGCGGCTGCGCTGGGGCGGCTTTCTCCAGGCGCTGGATCGCGAAAGCGACGTGAACCTGCTTTCCACGCCCAGCATCCTTACCCTGGACAACCAGGAAGCCTCCATCGTCGTGGGCGAGAACGTACCCTTCATCACCGGCCAGACCACCGGGCAGGCCACCGACGCGCGCAACCCCTTCCAGACGATCCAGCGCGAGGATGTGGGGATCACGCTCAAGGTCAAACCCAGTCTGGCCGGGCCGAACACGGTGCGGTTGGAGCTGGAACAGGAGTCGTCCGCGGTCCGTGGCGCCGTCGAGGGCGTGGACGCGGCGGACCTGATCACCAGCATGCGCACCATTGATACCACGGTGCTGGCGGATGACGGCGAAACCATCGTCCTCGGTGGCCTGATCCAGGATGATCACCGCGAGGTCCAGAGCAAGGTGCCGCTGCTTGGCGACATTCCCCTGCTGGGCATGCTGTTCCGCTTCACCAGCACCGATACGGAAAAACGCAACCTGGTGGTGTTCATCCGCCCGACCATCCTGGCGGACAACGAAAGGCTGGTGCAGATGACCCGGGAGCGTTACCTGGGCATTACCGCATTGCAGTTCCGGCTGGACCGCCACGGCGAACTGAGGCGGACGGTACCCTCTCCCCTGCCGGTCGACGTGGATGATGTATTCGACGGTCGTGACGGGGTTCCGCAGGCGGTACAGGAATACGCCGAAGACCGGATCTATCCGGAGGACCGCTGGCGGCCCGAGGACCAGGAAGACGGGGAAGACCCCGCGCGGGAACAGGAACAATCCGGGCCGCAGTCCCTGGAACTGACCCCGGAGACCGGGCAGGAAGAGAACTGATTCGAAGGGGCAAGGGGCAAGGGACAAGGGACAAGGGACAAGGAGCAGGATTTTCGCGAGGGGAGAAGGCTTTCATGGCGCGGCCTTGCTGGAGGGTTCCCTCCCCCCTGGAGGGTGTCACGAAAGGTTTGTGGGAGCGCACCTTGTGGCGCGAAGAGCCTGGCACCGTGCCGGAATCCGGGGCCTTCGTGGCCTTGCTGGAGGGTCCCCTCTCCCCGCCGTGGGAGAGGGACAGGGAGAGGGGGATCGAATTACGGGAAAGCATCAAGCAGTGCGGCTTGCGTAGCCTTCCCCCTCTCCCCTAACTGCTCTCCCCTGGTGCGGCGCCTCCGATAGGAAGCCCCCCAATGGACGGACCGCCGCCGGAGCGAGCCGAGCTCTGCGAGGCTCCGGGCCGCGCAAGCGGTATGGAGGGGGAGGCCGCCGAAGGCG
>SLJS01000118.1 GCA_007135015.1 Alcanivorax sp.
CTTCGGGCTTCGGGCTTCGGGCTTCGGGCTTCGGGCTTCGGGCTTCGGGCTTCGGGCTTCGGGCTTCCAGGCAGTGTGCCCCTTCGAGAGGCACTGGCAATAGCCCCTCTCCTTTGATGAAGGTGTCATAAAAGCCCCTCTCCCCTCGTGGGAGAGGGGTTGGGGAGAGGGGGAAGGCTACGAAAGTCGCACGGCTCAACGCTTTCCCGTAATTCGACCCCCCTCTCCCTGTCCCTCTCCCACGGCGGGGAGAGGGGACCCTCCAGCAAGGCCGAGCCAGCGTAGCCCGGATGAAGGCCGAAGACCGTAATCCGGGGCCTTCCAGAGCGTTGGAGCAGAACCCCCGCAGCAGAGAATCTGGCCACTTCGCTGCCCCGGATTGCGCTTCGCTTCATCCGGGCTACAGGGCTCCACAAATCCCACTGGAACAGACTCCAGACCCTTTTGCGACAGCCTCGCAAGGGGAGAGGGGACCCTCCAGCAATTACGCGCCGACCTTTCTGATCACCACCAGCCCAAACCCGGAGCCCGGAGCCCGTGGCCCGCAGCAGGAGGCCGCAAAGCGGCCGACCTAATACCCCTTGACCGTGAAATCCACCTCGAAGTCGATGCCTTCCACGCGGGATACCTCGGTCTCGATCCGGCCGTCCGGGTACAGATCCATCCAGCGATACCCCGGCGCCGAGTCGTCCACGGCGAAGTCCTCGCTGAAGGGTTTGAACTGCACGCAGGTGGAGGGCACCGACAGCAGGCGCACACCATTGCGCTCGCCGTCATATTCCTGATGCACATGCCCCCAGATCACCGCGCGGATCCTGTCGTAGCGGTCGATGACGTCGAAGAAGCGGTCGGCGCTGGCCACCACCTGGGTGTCGAGCCACTTGCAACCCATGGGGATCGGATGATGGTGCAGGGCGACGATGATGTGCTCGCCGCGGGCATTGCGAAGGGATTCGTCGAGGAAAGCCAGGTCCTTGTCATAGAGCTCGCCGGGCACATCATCGGGAATGGTCGAATCAAGCAGGATGATGGTCCAGTTTCCGGTCTCGACCACACAGGGGCTGATGCGCTTTTCCTGGCCCCGGAGCGCCTCCAGCATGGGCGCGGGCTTGTCGTGATTGCCCTCCATCCAGTAGATGGGCACACCGAATTTCTGCAGCGCTCTGTCCAGGCGCACATAGGAGTCACGGGACGCGTCCTGCGACAGATCGCCGGTGGCCAGGATCATGTCCATGGCCGGCTGTTCCCGTTCGACCAGTTCAAGGACCTTCCCCAGACTGAATTCGGTATTGAGCCCCAGCAGCTTCCCATCCGTGTCCGCAAAAAGATGGCTGTCGGATACCTGCACCACCCGTAGGGGCTTCCCCGCCTCATTTGCCAAAACATCCAGCTCCGTGTCCGCCTGCCATTTCCTTATACCTTACCGGGCCTGCCCGTTTCCACCGAATGGCGCACGGTGGCTCACAGTCCCGCTGCCCACCTTTCCCCCGGTCTGTCGGCAGTCATCCCGTGATCATGCAGATAACGCAGCCAGTCCGCAAGAAAACGGTTCCACTGGTATTTCTCGTCCTGCTGGTGCATGGAGGGGTTGGGGTAGTCATTGCGCGCCTTCACCTTCCGGTACGGCCAGGAGCCGGTCACCTCGGCGAGACAGGCATCATGATAGAGCCGCACAGTCATCGGTGGCGCGGGAAGAAGACTGTGAAGGGATTCGGGAAGCAGCTGCACCACGGTGGTGTAACGGCAGCGCTCAAGCACCCGGATCCGCATGCGGTGTTCGCGGTCCGCCCCGGCGGGCACCGCCAGCTGCATCTCGTCACGGTCGCCAAGGCCGGGAAGCAGGCTCATCAGGTGTGCGTAGTTCTGCTCGCACTGCGCCATCAGGGCCCGGAAATCCAGCCGGTAGCGTTTTCTGGCGACCGCAAGCGTCATCACTCCCCTCCCCGGCAATATTCGGTTTTGAGTTTCTCGTAATGCAACAGCAACCACTGTACCGCAATCAGCGCCGGAGCGTTATCCAGGACGCCCTGATCGACAAGAGGCTGCAACTGCCTGACGGGCAGTCGCACCACCCGTATATCCTCGCCTTCATCCGGGTGGCCATGAATGCCTCCAACCTCCCCCAGGGGGGTTACGGCAAGAAAGAGACTCAGTCTCTCATTGCTGCCGCCCGGACTTGCCAGATAGGAAGGCAGCGCCCGCAGCCCGTCCAGCTCCAGTCCGGCTTCCTCCCGGGCCTCACGCCGGGCCAGCGCCTCCGGCGCCTCATCCTCGCGGTCGGCAATCCCGGCGATCAGCTCCAGACACCAGGGATTGGCACGCTGATCCAGCGCGCCCACCCGGAACTGCTCGACCAGCAGCACCTCGTCACGGTCCGGATCCCAGGGCAGTACCGCAACGGCCGGATTGCGCACAAAGAGCTCGCGGGTGAGCTCCGGGCTCCAGCCACCTTCATAGAGACGATGGCGCAGGCGCAGACGGTCCAGGCGGAAAAAACCCTGGAAGACCCCGGTTCGCTCCAGGATCTCCACATCCTCGCGGGAAAAGGGCGGCTCCACCGGCTCGCTCATGGAACCTCGGGGTACAGTTTCGCGCCCTGCTGACGGAACTCCTCGGCCTTCTCCTGCATGCCCTTCTCCGCCTCCAGTTTCGCCGCGTAGTCACGGACCTCCCGGGTGATTTCCATGGAACAGAACTTCGGCCCGCACATGGAACAGAAGTGCGCCACCTTGTGCCCTTCCTTCGGCAGGGTCTCGTCGTGATAGGCTCGCGCCCGGTCCGGGTCCAGCCCCAGGTTGAACTGGTCTTCCCAGCGAAACTCGAAACGGGCCTTCGACAATGCGTTATCCCGCATCTGGGCACCGGGGTGGCCCTTGGCAAGATCCGCGGCATGGGCGGCGATCTTGTAGGAGATGATGCCTTCCTTCACGTCATCCCGATTGGGCAGCCCCAGGTGCTCCTTGGGTGTGACATAGCAGAGCATGGCCGTGCCGTACCAGCCGATCATGGCCGCGCCGATGGCACTGGAGATGTGATCGTAGCCGGGCGAGATATCCGTGGTGAGCGGCCCCAGCGTGTAGAAGGGCGCTTCGTGGCACCACTTGAGCTGCTCGTCCATGTTCTCCTTGATCAGCTGCATGGGCACATGCCCCGGCCCCTCGATCATCACCTGGCAGTCATGCTCCCAGGCGATCTCGGTGAGCTCGCCCAGAGTGCGCAGCTCGGCGAACTGGGCTTCGTCGTTGGCATCGGCGATGCAGCCCGGGCGCAGACCGTCACCCAGCGAGAAGGTCACGTCATAGGCCTTCATGATCTCGCAGATTTCCTCGAAATGGGTATAGAGGAAACTTTCCTTGTGGTGATACAGACACCACTTGGCCATGATGGAACCGCCCCGGGAGACAATACCCGTGACCCGGTCGGCGGTCATGGGCACGAACGGCAGACGAACGCCGGCGTGAATGGTGAAGTAGTCCACACCCTGTTCCGCCTGCTCGATCAGGGTGTCGCGGAAGATCTCCCAGGTAAGTTCCTCGGCGGCGCCGTCGACCTTCTCCAGCGCCTGGTAGATAGGGACGGTACCAATGGGCACCGGCGAATTGCGCAGGATCCATTCCCGGGTCTCGTGGATGTTCTTTCCGGTGGAAAGATCCATGACCGTGTCCGCGCCCCAGCGGGTCGCCCAGGTCATCTTGGAGACTTCTTCCTCGATGGAGGAAGTCACCGCCGAGTTGCCGATATTGGCGTTGATCTTGGTGAGGAAGTTGCGCCCGATGATCATGGGCTCGGATTCCGGGTGATTGATATTGCAGGGAATCACCGCCCGGCCGCGGGCCACCTCGTCACGCACGAACTCCGGGGTAATCTTCTCCGGAATCGCGGCGCCGAATGATTGCCCGGGATGCTGCCCCATGGGGTGACCAACGGCCCGGGCATCCTCGAGTTTCTGGTTTTCCCGGATGGCGATGAACTCCATCTCCGGGGTCACGATGCCCTGTTTCGCATAGTGCATCTGGGAGACATTGGCACCGGCCAGCGCCCGACGGGGCGCGCGAACAGCCTTGAACCGCAGCTTCTCGGTGGCAAGATCCTGCGCCCGGCGGCGCCCGTACTCGCTGGTGGGTCCATCCAGCTCCCCGGTGTCCTGCCGTTCGGTGATCCAGGCGGCACGCACCGGCTCCAGCCCGGCACGCACATCAATTTTCGCCTCGGGGTCCGTATAGGGCCCGGAGGTGTCATACACCGCCAGCGGCGGGTTCTCCCGGGGGGTGTCACCCTCGTAGGTGGGGCTCTGTCGGATCTCGCGCATGGGCACGCGGATATCCGGCCGACTGCCCTCGACATGGATCTTGCGCGAACCGGCGATGGGCTCGCAGGCCTGTTCTATCGCCTGCGACGCGGAATGCAGTTCTTCATGGGACACGGTTTCCTCCACTCTCTGCAGAGAGGCCATTAAGGATGGGCCAGTGACTATACTGCACCGGAGTAAACCCCCTCAAATA
Organism: Alcanivorax sp.; assembly: GCA_007135015.1. Taxonomy (GTDB): domain Bacteria; phylum Pseudomonadota; class Gammaproteobacteria; order Pseudomonadales; family Alcanivoracaceae; genus SLJS01. The sequence goes on from SLJS01000118.1 coordinate 4,503, forward strand.
TCGCAGCCGGCCGCGGCTGCGAAGGCGCACCCGCGGCCCGAACACAACCGGTCATACAGCGCACAAAACGACTCCCGGGCTGTCCCGCCGCGAGAACAGCCAGTATCATCGGGCCCTCGCGGCCCTCTGCATGGATGGAATCCTGCTATGCGCATACTGATCTGCCTGACCGGCCTGCTCGCCCTGATCGGCCCGGCATCCGCCACAAGCGGAATGGCTTCGCTGAACGATGTCCTGGAGGCCGCCTGGGAAGAGGACCACGAATGGCGGGCGGCGCGGAATACCCTGGAGGCAGACCAGCAACGGGTGGTACAGGGCCGGGCGAACCTGCTGCCCAGACTCGATGCGCAATACAGCATCATGGAGAACTCTCGCGAAGACGGGACCACGGGCATTACCCAGGAGTTCACCGAACGCACCGGCAGCCTGCGTTTCGCCCAGCCCCTGTTCAGTCCGTCGGCCTGGTACCAGTACCGCCAGGCGGCCAGCGCCGGATCCGCCTCCGAGGCGCAGTTCCAGCAGGCCCGCCAGGACTTCCTGCTGCGGGTGGCCCGGCACTATCTGGACGTGCTGCGCGCCGGAGACAACCTGGGCGCGGCCCGGGCCCAGGAGCGCGCCATTTCCCGCCAGCTGGAGCAAACCCGGGAAAGCTTCGAGGTGGGCATGGTCTCGGTCACCGACGTGCATGAAGCCGAAGCCGCCCACGACCTGGCCCGGGTGGAAGTGATCGCCGCGGAAGCCGAGTTCGAGATCGCCCGGGACCGGCTGGAAGCCTTCAGCGGCCGGCGCTGGGAACAACTTGCCGGCCTGCGCGAGGAAATGCCACTGGAACCGCCGGACCCGCGGGAGCCTGAAGCCTGGGTGAAAATGACCCGCGAACACAACCCGATGGTGGTGACGGCGATGCATCAACGCGACGGGGCCCGCTACGAGAGCAATGAACGATTCTCGGCCCAGTTGCCGGAAGTCAATCTGGTTGGTCAGTATCAGGACACCCGCCTGGACGGGGAGCCCGGGGCCATTGCGTTTCGCGAGAGCGAGAGTTACGCCTATGGGGTGGAAATCAGCATGCCGCTCTTTGCCGGCGGCGCGCTCAACAGCCGTCGCAAGGAATCCGCCCTCCGCGCCGAAACCGCCACCGACGAGTTCCAGCGTGCCTGGCGCGATGCCGGCCAGCAGGCCCTGGCCCTGCACCGCCGGGTCAACGCGGACGTCCAGCGGGTCAATGCCCGCCGCCAGTCCATCCGCTCGGCGGAGTCCGCCCTGAGGGCCACCGAATCGGGCTACGAAGTGGGCACCCGCAATATCGTGGACGTACTCAACGCCCAGCAGAACCTGTTCTCCACCAGACGGGATTTCGCCAACGCGCGCTACGACTACATCCTCAACAGCCTGGAACTGCGCGCCACGGCGGGCGCGCTGGAAGAGCGCGACCTGGAGCTGGTCAATGAATGGCTGAGCCTGGACGAACCGGTGGAACTCTATCAGTAGGCATACGCGATCTGCGGGTACGCAACCCTGCGAGCTGCCCTGTGCCCTTGCCGGACCTTCCACTGGAAGCGGCCAAGGCCGCGTGCCGGGAGCGGCCAAAGGCTGCGCGCTCAAATACCTTCAGCCTGTCAGGAGCGTGAGTTCATCAAGGTCCGCGCAACTGGCCTCTTCCAGGTCATAGTCCGCCTGCAGGCCCAGCCAGAATTGTGGCGTTGTGCCGAGCACCCGTGCCAGACGCAGGGCCGTATCCGCCGAGATGCGGCGTTCACCATGGACGATCTCATTGATGCGACGTGGCGGCACCCGCATGGCCCGGGCCAGACGGTTCTGGCTGATGCCAAGCGGTTCCATGAACTCCTTGCTCAGGACCTCTCCGGGATGGATGTTCGCAAGCCGTTTCATGATCCTGCCTCTCGGTCACTGCAGTGGGCAAAGTGCACAGTACACGTCAATGATAATCGACAATTTCCACATCAAGGACCTGCCCCGTTTCCCAGCGGAAGCAAAGGCGCCACTGGTTATTGATCCTTATACTGTATTGGCCTGTCCGTCGGCCCCGCAGCGCCTCCAGCCGGTTCCCGGGCGGCACACGCAGATCCTCCAGTGAAGCGGCATTGTGCAGCATTCTCAGCTTTCGTCTGGCAACTTGCTGAATATCCGCCGGCAGGCGTCTGGACGCCTTGCCGGACCAGATCTTCTCGGCTTCCCTGTCGAGAAAATTGCGAATTGCCATAAGCAAACTATAACGCAGCACGTTATATAACGCAATGCGTTATACTCTGGTCACTTCGGGCACGGTCGCTGCGCGACCTCCCAGTACGCAGCTTTGCGAGCTGCTCTGAACCTCCCACTGGAAGCGGCCGAAGGCCGCGTGCCGGGAGGCGCCAAAGGCGCCGTGCTGGAAGGGGGCGTCAGCCCCCGCGCCGGGAGCGACCGGCCGGGAGCGTGCACGAAGGCGCCGCAGGCGCCGTGCCAGAAGCGACCGAAGGCCGCGTGCTTAAAAAGCTCCGCTTACCTCCTCCACCACCCGCTCCAGGGCACCCCGGTGCGCCTCCACCACCGTGGCGGCGGCGCGGCCCTGCTCCCTGCGCTTTTCCGGCAGCGACAACAGCTCGGTGACCCGCTCGGCCAGTTCCTGTTCGTCGGCGACCGGCGAAAGGCCACCGGCCTCATCCAGCAGGGCGGCGATGCGCTCGAAATTGTGCAGATGGGGGCCGGTCAGCACCGGCTTTTCCCAGGCCGCCGGCTCCAGCAGATTGTGGCCGCCCACGGGCACCAGCGAACCGCCCACGAAAGCCAGGTCGCAGGTGCCGAAGAGCATCAGCAGCTCGCCCATGGTATCGGCGAGATACACGGCGGTGTCCGCCTCCGGCCACTGCTCCCGGCTGCGCCGGGCCAGGGAGAAGCCTGCCGCGCCGATCTGTTCGGCAACCGTATCGAACCGTTCCGGGTGGCGCGGCACCAGCATCAGCAGCGCGTCGCCGTGAACCTCCCGGATCGCCCGGTGGGCCCGCAGCACCGTCTCGTCCTCGCCGGGATGGGTGCTGGCCGCCAGCCACAGGGGCCGCTCGCCCAGCCGTGCCCGCAGCTCCGCCGCGCGCCGGCGCAGGGCCTCGTCCAGGTCCAGGTCGAACTTGATGCTGCCCGTCACCCGCACGGCGTCTTCCCGGGCGCCCAGGTCCCGGAAACGCCGGGCCTCCGCTTCGGTCTGCACCAGCAACCGGTGCAGGCTCGCCATCATGGGCCGCACCAGCGGACGCAACCGGGCGTAGTTGCGATGACTCTTTTGTGAAAGCCGGCCGTTGACCAGCATCACCGGCACGGACCGACGCGCGGCGGCGGCCAGCATGTTGGGCCAGAGTTCGGTTTCCATGACCAGCACAAGGCGCGGGTCAAAGGCGCGAAAGAAACGGGCAAGCGGCCCCGGCAGGTCCCAGGGGCAGTAGACGTGCGCCACCCGGTCGCCGAACAGCCTGCGCACCTGTTCGGAGCCGGTGGGCGTGGTGGTGGTGATGACCAGTGGCGTGTCCGGAAACCGCTCGAGCAGCCGACGAACCAGCGGCGCCGCCGCCAGGGTCTCGCCCACCGATACCGCATGGATCCAGACACTGGCGCGCGCAC